>NZ_BAABDQ010000016.1:0-264392 GCF_039539705.1 Nonomuraea rosea
CGCGGCGGCCCGCGCCGGCGACCGCGACGGGGCGGCGGCCCGGCTCCGGGTCGCGCTGCCGCTGGCCCAGGCGCTGCGCGCGACGCCGCTGATCGACGACATCGAGGCGCTGTCGCGCCGGGTGGGCGGCGGGCAGGCGGCGCAGGAGCCTTCTGAGCTGCTGACGCCGCGTGAGCTGGAGGTGCTGCGCCTGGTGACCCAGGGCAGGACCAACCGGGACATCGCGGGCGAGCTGTTCATCTCGGCCAAGACGGTGAGCGTGCACGTGTCCAACATCCTCGCCAAGCTCGGCGTCACCACGCGCGGCGAGGCCGCCGCCGCGGCCCACCGGCTGTCCCTGCTGTCCTCGTGACTAGAGGAGCGCCTCGACCAGGAGCACGACACCGAAGAGGGCGAACGCGGCGGCGGCCCCGTACCGGATGACCTTCTCGGGCAGGTGCTTGCCGAGCAGCCGCCCCACCACGATGGCCAGCGCGTCGGCGGCCACCATGCCGACGGTCGAGCCGAGCCAGGTGCCGACCCAGCCGTGCTGCGTCGCCAGCGTGATGGTGGCCAGCATGGTCTTGTCGCCCAGCTCACTCAGGAAGAACGCCACGGTCACCGCGATCAGGGCGTTCCTGGTGGTCCGCTGGGCCTTCTTCGACTCCTCTTCGGTCAGCTCGTCGCCGCGCAACGTCCAGAGCGCGAAACCGAGGAAGGCCAGCCCGGCCACGACGGAGATGGCCGTCGTCGGCAGCGCGTCGCCGATCAGGCCGCCGACCGCCACACTGAGCAGGTGGACGACGGTCGTGGCGATCGTGATGCCCAGGAGCACGGTCCAGGTCTTGAAACGCGTCGCGAACGTCATGGCCATGAGCTGGCTCTTGTCACCCAGCTCGGCTACGAAAATGACGCCGAGACTGATCCAGAACGCTTCCAACGGTCCTCTTCCGCGCGACCGAGCCGGAAGCAGGCACCCGGGGAGATTTTCGGGCACGACTCCGGCCCGGCAGCGTCTTTGTCACATGACTGCCAGGCCGAAGGTCTCGTCCGCCCGTCGCAGGCCCGCGTGACCGGGCGCGGTGAAGCGCCAGCATGTCGATCACGCGATTGGGACTACTCCCCTTCGGTATTTCAACCCACCATAACAGCCGGGAACAGCGTCCTATTCCCCGGCGTCCCCGGCGTCCCCGACGTCCTCGGCATCCCCGGCATCCTCGGTCAAAGCGCACCCGACCATCACCGGCTCGTTGACCAGCGTGACCCCGAACTTCTCCCGCACCCCGTCACGGACCTCCCGCGCCAGCGCCAGCAGGTCGGCCGTGGTGGCCGCGCCGGTGGGATTGGTGAGCGCCAGCGTGTGCTTGGTCGAGATGCGTACGGGCCCGCGCTCGTAGCCCTTCGGGAAGCCGGCCTGCTCGATCAGCCACGCGGCGGGCACCTTGACCGATCCGTCGGGCAGGTCCCAGCGCGGATGCCCGGGAGCGCGCACCGCCAGCACCTCGGCCTCCTCCGGCGAGAGCACCGCGTTGGTGAAGAACGAACCGGCGCTGCGCGTGTCGGGATCGTCCGGGTCGAGCACCATGCCCTTGCCCCGCCGCAGCGCCAGCACCGCCTCCCGCGCCTTCCCGAGCGGCACCCGCTCCCCGGCCGTCACGCCCAGCCGCGCGGCCAGCTCCGCGTACGCCAGCGGCCCGGACAGGTCCGAGACATCCAGCGCGTACGTCACCCCCAGCACCACGTGCCGCGAGAGGTCGCGCTTGAAGGAGCTGTCACGGTAGGAGAATCCGCACTGCCGGCCCTCCACGTCGATGACCTGCCTGGTGCGGCGGTCGTAGGCGCGCACGCACCAGATGGTCTGGGAGACCTCTTGCCCATAGGCTCCGACGTTCTGGATGGGCGTCGAGCCCACCAGCCCGGGAATGCCCGACATGCACTCGATGCCCGACCAGCCCTCCGCCACGGCGCGGGCCACCAGCGGGTCCCAGTCCTCGCCCGCCTCGACCGTGACCAGCACCTGCTCGCCGTCGCGTGAGACGGTCACGCCCTGGGTCGCGACCTTGATGACGAGCCCGTCGAACCCCTCGTCGGACACCACCAGGTTGCTGCCGCCGCCCAGGATCAGCGTGGGCACCGCCTTCCTGTCGGCGTCGGCGACCAGGGACACGAGCTGCTCCGACGTGGTCGCCTCCGCGAACTCGCGGGCGGGGCCGCCCAGGCGCAGCGTGGTATACGGTGCGAGCTTCTCCATGGGTAACAAGCTTATGAGGCTCGCAGCATCCGCAGCACCCCGTCATAGTTGCGACGGCACTCGCGGTCGCGGTAGTCGGGCGAGACGTCGTGCCTGCCCAGCCGTTCCACCGGGAGGCGCTCTTCCGGCACGACCAGGTCGCCGGACAGGGCGAGTGAGAGCTCCAGGTCGGCGTTCCCGCCATAGTTGGCGTCCTCGGGCAGCGCGGTCAGGGCCGCCGACCTGCGTACCGCCAGGAGGTCCCCGGACAGCGCCCGCACCTTCCCCGGCCCGGCCTCCCGCCAGCCCGTCGCCTCCGCTTTCCGCCACCCGTCGTCCTCCGCGACCGCACCCTGCCACTCTCCGTCCGACGGCTCCATGCCGTGCCAGCCGGCCGCCACGGCGCCTGCCACGATGGCCGCGACCAGCGGGGTCAGGGCGTCGCCGAGCAGCGCGCCGCTCGTCTCCATCAGCACGTGCACGTCGGAGTCGTCCAGCCGCAGCAGCTTGGCCCGGCTCTCGCCCCAGGTCGCCGTGCCCCCTCGCCAGTGCGGCTCCTCGGCCACGTGCCAGACGGTGATCCGCTCGGGATGCCGCTCGCTCAGCACGTCCAGCACGTCACCGGCGCCGTCCACGTTGCCGAGGTCGAGGGCGAGCACCTGCGCGTCGGTGTGCTCCACCACCGACCGCACGCACCGCTCGACGTCCTGCGGCCAGCCGTCGACCAGCAGGCCCACGGCGGCGGTGACACCCTTCGTCTCCACGCGCTGCCGCTCGGCGTTGACGCCCAGCTCGTCCAGGCGGTTCGTGGCGAGCGTGCCGTCCCAGGCGCGCTGGGCGTGCAGCATGCCGTCATCCGGATCGCCGTGCTGGCCGGGATCGCCCGAGAACCCCAGCTCGGCGGCGGGGTTGAGCCGGGCGTGCGTCCCTCGCGCCCGCGCCGTCCCCACACCGGTCGCCGCGCCCGCGGCACCGTTCTCTGGGCCGCCCGTCGTGTCGCGCCCGGTCCCGGCGCTCCCCGCCACCTGCTCGATCCGCGCAGGCCGCAGCGAGGACGGCGACTTGGCGTCGGTCACGGCGGACACCGGGATCGAACGAACCGAGGGCCAAACCTGTCGCGCAGCTTCAGTCATACCGACACGGGTACCCGAGAGCCGCGCGACATATCATCCGCTTCAGGGATGATCAGGACAGCTGTACCACCGCACGAGCCTTGGACAGCACCCGTGCGTCACCCGACTTGGCGGTGAGCCCGATGACCACCCGCTTGTCCCCAAGCTTCTCCTCCACGATCCCGCTGACCGAGACCGTCGCGCCCTGGTCGTCGTCGGGAACGACCACCATCGACGAGAACCGCACCCCGAAGTCCACCACCGCCCCGGGATCTCCCGCCCAGTCGGTGACGAACCGCCCGGCCTGCGCCATCGTGTACATCCCGTGCGCGATCACGTCGGGCAGCCCGACCATCTTGGCGAACCGCTCGTTCCAGTGGATCTGGTTGAAGTCCCCGGAAGCCCCGGCGTACATCACCAGGTTGAGCCTGCGCACGTGGTAGTCCACGGCCGGGAGCTCCTGCCCGACCTCGACCTCGTCGTACTTCACCGTGGCGGTCATCTCAGCCTGCCCCTCCACGCTCGACGATCGTGTTGTAGGTGACGCAGACCGGTTCGCCGCCGACGGTCGTCACGTCGCTGCGGATGGTCAGCAGCTCGTTGTGCCCCGCGCTCCTGATGTCGGTGATGGTCGCGGTCGTGACCAGCTCGTCGCCGGCGCACACGGGACGCACGTACTCGAAGCGCTGCTCGCCGTGGACGACCATGGCGAAGTTCAGGCCCAGGTCGGGGTCGACGAGCGCCTCGCCGCCGCTCTGCATGCCGAACACGATGGGGAACGTCGGAGGCGCGATCACGTCGGGATAGCCGGCGGCCCGGGCGGCCTCCTTGTCGCGGTAGAGCGGGTTCCCGTCTCCGATCGCGGCGGCGAATTCCCTGATCTTCACCCTGCTGACCTCGTATGGGGCGCTGGGCGGATAGGTTCTGCCCACGAAGTCACGGTTCAAGGCCATCAGTGCTCCCTCGCATGTCCTCAGCCGGGCGCTGATGAGGCCGACGCTAACAGAACAAGGTTCGGCTGTCCCCGCTCATGGCCGGGTTTTTGCTCTGCGCCGGAGCCCTGCACTGACATGCCCTGAACACACGACAAACCGGCGCCCTACGACGGAGCGCCGGTTGTGCGATATTAACGATGAAGAGGCAGGAGTGACTGCCCGGAGCCCTATCGGGTCTCGCGGTGCGCGCGGTGGGTGCGGCAGTTGGGGCAGTACTTCTTCAGCTCAAGCCGATCCGGGTCATTGCGCCGGTTCTTCCGCGTGATGTAGTTGCGGTGCTTGCACTCCTGGCAGGCCAGCGTGATCTTCGGCCTAACGTCTGTGGCAGCCACTTGGGAGTGCCTTTCTACGTCGGGATATGGACACACCCGTACCCAGGCCGATCGACCTGGGATAGGGCAGTAGCGGAGGCCGGACTTGAACCGGCGACACAACGATTATGAGCCGTTTGCTCTGCCTGACTGAGCTACTCCGCCTTTGAGCCGGTAATGACCCCCCGGCCCCATAGAGGATACCCGACGCTGTGAGCACATTAGTAACTCACCCAGTCGGGTGGGGTCCCCCCATTATGCCCTAGGACCCCCGCCAAACCGAAATCCGTCGCCAGCGCCGGTAGACCTCCTCGGCTCAGCCGTACAACCCGGTGATCTCCACCTCCTCCCCGTCGTCGGCCACGACCGTCCCCCGGTAGTGTCCGAACGCCTGTGCTTCCCTGCTGCGCATGTACAGCGCCCTGCGCACGTCGGCGAGCCTGACGTGCTCGGGCACGAACGCCAGATCCACCCGTTCGCCGGTGACCCGCCAGGGCGCGTGCCAGTCGGAGGTGTCGTACCGCCAGACCAGCTCCTCGCTGATCTTGTGGACGCGGCCGTCCAGGATGAGCGCGTTCTCGACGCTGCCGGTGCCGTCGGTCCACTTCCCGCCGATCTGCACGGCCACGTCCCGGCCGTCAGGCTCTCCCTGCCGGGCACCCGGTGCACCAGCAGGTCGGCCTGCATCTCGGCCGACTTCAACGGCAGCCGGGTCCCCTCGGCCGTCTCGTCCACGCTGATCCGCACCGCGCCCGCGCCGATCCGCACGCTGCCCTCGCCGCAGCGCTCGGAGAAGGCGACCTGCCTGGCCGGCACCAGCAGCCCTCTGCTGGAGGTCTGCTCGCCGGTGCGGCGGTCCAGGAACCACGCCGACTCGACCGCCAGGTAGTCGAGGCTGCTCGCGCTGAACGCGAACACCTGATCCGGGCTGGTCACACACCAGTAGTCCCAGCGCATCGTGCGACCCCAGCCGCGGAGGTTGGCCCGGTGCAGCGGCGTGCGGCTCCAGCCGACGGCCGCCGGGTTGAGCCGCCCGTCGGGCAGGCACAGGTCCACCCGCGCGGTGCTCTCTCGCTCGCGTACGGCGTGCGGGCTCGTTCGCATGCTGCTCTCCGTCATCGGCCCAGCCCAACGCTGAGGTACTTGTAGTCCAGGTAGTCGGCCACGCCGAGACCGCCGCCCTCACGGCCGTACCCGCTGTTCTTGATCCCGCCGAACGGCGCCTGCGGCCCGCCGTTCACGGTCACCATGCCGAACTCCAGTGCCTCCGCCACCCGCAGCATCCTGGTCAGGTCGGCGGTCAAGGACTGTTACCGGAATGTTTCCTAGCAGCTCAGGACGGGCCGAAGGGCTCGAAGGCGCGCCGAGGCGGGTCCGGGCAAACGAAAAACGCCCGACCGCATTACGCGGATCGGGCGTGGTGTCTCACAGAGTGCGAGCCCCCAAACGGAATCGAACCGTTGACCTTCTCCTTACCATGGAGACGCTCTGCCGACTGAGCTATAGGGGCCTGTCCGGCGCTGCGGACAGGTGTAACCATACACGGCAGTCAGCGATGATGCGAACTCGTTCGGGCCCCCGCGGGCTCCTCCGCCAGCCGCTGTGGGGGAAGATCGATCACCTCGCACAGGTCGGCCAGATCGACGTGCCTGGCCACCTCCGCGACGGAAACGCAGTCGGCGACCAGCCACCCATGCCTGCGTACGCGCAGCACCTGTCGCCCGGCTCGCAGGACGCCCACGACCTCGTAGCCGTCGAGACCGACCCATCTCCTGTCCATAGCGGCACAGATTAGCCGCCGGGTCTCTCAATTTTCGCCACGCCACAGGCGTTACAGCCATACCGAGTCGGCACTGAGAAGGTCGAGCCGCGGGCTCATAGGCTCCGACCTGCGCGGGGTCAGTATCGGTAGAAGCCTGCGAAGTCCTTCTTGCGCGCGATGTCGTCGATGCGCACCACGGCCCCGGTCTCGGGGGCGTTCATCATCTTTCCCTGTCCGAGATAGATGCCCACGTGGTGCGTTTTGACGGACTTTTTCGTGATTTTTCCGAAGAAAACCAGGTCACCGGGGGCGGGCGAGCCGACGCGGCGCATCTTCCGTACGTGATCATTGGTGTTGCCCGGCCCCAGCACGTCCTGGCCGTGCGCCAGCGCGTACACCCATCTGGTGAATCCCGAGCAGTCGAGGCCGCGCGTCCGCCTGGCCGGGCAGGGTTTGATCTTGCCTCGGTAGCCCTTGCACGTGCCCTTCGACGGGCCGGGGTCGTCGCTGTGGCCGCCGCCCCACGAGTACACGACGCCGCGCTGCTCGATCTCGTACGCGAGCCGGACGATCCGCGGCGGCACATACGCGTCCAGCGGCATCGAGGCCGTGGCGACCAGCAGGATCAGTGCCGCCGCCACGGCTAACCGCCGCCTCATCCCGTTCCCCCTTTTGTCCTGGGCCCCGGGATTCATCCTGCATCATCAGGCTTTGAGGGTGAGTTTCACCGATCCGACGGTGATGTACATGCCGACCGAGCCCTTCGCCTTGGGCTTGGTGGTGAACGTGAACGTCGCCTTCTGGCCGCGCGGCAGCTCGCCGACCGAGCAGCGCACCGCGGTGCCGCTGAAGGTGCATCCCGGGGCCCGCACGACCTTCTGCCCGCCGAACGCCCGGCCCGACAGCTTGATGTCCTTGACCGGGTGGGGGCCGGTGTTGGAGATGGTGACCGTGTAGGTCTTCCTGCTCTTGGCCACGCCCGCGACCTTGACCTCGGCGGGCGGGTTGGCCAGCGTCTTGAGCTGGGACTCCGAGCCGTTGAAGGCGTTCTGGCCGCCGGCCAGGGTGCCCTTCTCCGCCGACTGCCAGAACGTGTGCTTCTTCCAGCTCTTCGGCAGCTCACCGGGCTCGCTGCCCCAGCGGGCGAGCCAGAGCGGGTTGGACCTGAACTTGGTGGAGTTCCCCGTGCAGGTCTGCCACCAGCTCGTGGTGGTGTAGATGATCGCGTGCCGGCCGGTGGCCGCACGATACTTCTTGGTGAAGTCCCTCAGCCAGGTGACCATGTCCTCGGTGGACAGGCCGTAGCAGTTGTTCTTCCCGTTCTTGTCCTTGTACGGGTTGTCCTCGATATCGAGAACTCCGGGCAGCGTTTGGCCGTCGCTGATCCAGTTGCCGCCGTTCTGCAGGAAATAGTCCGCCTGGGCTGTCCCATCGGATTCGTGCGGTTGCGCAAAGTGATAAGCCCCGCGAACCAGCCCGGCCGTCGCAGCGCCGCCGAACTGGGCGTCGTAACGCGGATTGCGATAGTTCGTACCCTCGGTGGCCTGCACGAACGCGAACTTCCCGCCGCCCGAGGCCACGCTTTCCCAGTCGATGTCACCGGTCCAGTTACTGACGTCCACCCCGGGAACACCGTCGTCCGCGTGGGCGACCCCGCCCATCCCGACCAACGCAATTACCGCAACAAATAACAGTCGTTTCACGCGGGAGATCATCGCGGAGTTTCACACATTGCCGCAAGTCCAGAAATATCCACTGTTATCGAGGTGTCCACTCGATAGACCACCCCCAGCCCCAGCGGCCGCGCCCCGGCCACCCATTCGCGCCACCGCTCGTCGCCCACCTCGTCGTCGTGGTGGATCGCGTGCCGCGTCCGCCGCTCGTACCGGCGCCTGGCCAGCTCGGGCGGCACCTCGCACCAGACCTCCCGCACCCCGGCCGTGCCCACGACGCCCGCCCGCTCCAGCCCGGCCAGGACCACCGGCCGCAGCGGCGCCAGCCAGGGGCTTTCGAGCACCGCACCCCGTCCGGCGTTCGCCAGCAGCGTCCACAGGCTCTCGCCGGCCGCCGCGCCCAGCCGTCTGCTCCACTCCCGCTCGCCGACCCCCTCAGGTCGTTCGAGCACGTCGGCCAGCGTCTCCTTCAGGTCGTCCTTGCTGAAGACGGGCAGGCCGAGCGCTCGGCCCAGGGCCCGCGCGACCGTCGTCTTGCCCGCGCCCGGGAGGCCGTTCACCAATACCACCAGCTCGCTCACGCTCCGGCATGTTGCCGCAACCTTCCGCAGGTCCGCGCGGGCCGGGTCCGAGAAACTTGCCGTTTTCCGGGAAACCGCACCTGGGAGCCCGGAAATCGGCCGTTTTCCACTCCGTCTCCCGACGTCGTTTTCGCAGGTCAGGGCCGTATATGAACGTCATGTTCGCGTTTGCCAAACCGGGTTTTCCCTGCCCAAACTGGATCCGATCCTCGAACCAACCCCCGACCAGGGGTTTCTTCGCCATGCCCGGAGGAGACCGACCATGATCCACACCCGGGGACTGACCCGAGTGTTCACCGTCAAGAAAGAGCGGGTCGAGGCCGTCCGCGGCATCGACCTGGACGTCGAGGCCGGCCAGCTCGTGGCCTTCCTGGGCCCGAACGGCGCCGGCAAATCCACCACCCTGAGAATGCTCACCACCCTCCTGCCGCCGACCGCCGGGACCGCCACGGTGGCGGGCCACGACGTGGCCGGCGACCCGGCGGCCGTACGCGCCCGCATCGGCTACGTCGGCCAGCGCAACAGCGCGGGCGAGAACTTCCGCGTCCGCGACGAGCTCGTCACCCAGGGCCGCTGCTACGGCCTCGACGGCAAGCAGGCCGGCGCCAGGGCGGACGAGCTGCTCGACCTGCTCGACCTGCGGCCACTCGCCAAGCGCAAGCCCGGCACCCTGTCCGGGGGCCAGCGCCGCCGCCTGGACATCGCGCTCGGCCTCATCCACCGCCCCGCCCTGCTCTTCCTCGACGAGCCCTCGACCGGCCTCGACCCGACCAGCCGCGCGGAGATCTGGCAGCACATCCTGCGGCTGCGGGAGACGTACGGGACGACGCTGTTCCTGACCACGCACTACCTGGAGGAGGCCGACAGCATGGCCAAGCGCGTGGTGATCATCGACAACGGCCGGATCATCGCGGACGGCACCGCCGAACAGCTCAAGAACGACCTCGCGGGCGACCACATCACCATCACGACCGCCACGGACCAGGAGGCGCGGGCCGCCGCCGAGACGGCCGGCGTTACGGCGGACGGCACGACCGTGCGTGTGCGGGTCCCCAACGCCGCCGCCGCGCTCCCCGACTACCTCAGGACCCTGGACGGCTCGGGCATCAAGGTCGTCACGGCCGAGACCACCCGGCCGACCCTCGACGACGTGTTCCTCACTCTTACCGGGAGAAGCCTCACCGATGATGACATTCCTGCGTGACACCACCACCGTCTTCTCCCGCGAGTTCGCACCGGTCGTCCGCGAGCCCGTCGGGCTGCTGTTCGAGATGGGGCAGCCGCTGCTGTTCCTGTTCCTGTTCGGCTCGCTGCTGGACGGGGCGGTCGGGGCGTCGTGGCAGTGGTTCGTGCCGGGGATCCTGGTCATGATGTGCCTGACCGGCCCGATGAGCTCCGGCTACACGCTGCTGGTCGAGCTGATCGGCGGCTCGATGGAGCGCATGATGGTCACGCCACTGAACCGGACGGCGATGCTGGTCGGCCGGACCATGAAAGAGATGATCATCCTGCTGGCGCAGGCGCTGCTGATCATCGCCCTGTCCATCCCGCTGGGCTTCGAGCTGCACGTGGCGGGCGTACTGGCCGGGCTGGCCCAATTGGTGGTCTTCGGCGTCGGGCTCGGCTCGCTGTCGTTCGTCCTGGCCATCAAGTCGGCCCCGGGCGGGACGCTGTTCTACATCGTCAGCCAGTCGATCATGTTCCCGCTGCTGCTGCTCTCCGGCGTCCTGCTGCCCCTGGAGACCGCCCCCGGCTGGCTGCGGGTGATCGGCCAGGTCAACCCGGTCACCTACCTCGTCGACGCCCAGCGCGCCCTGTTCTCCGGCGACCTGGCCAACCCCTCGATCCTGTACGGCACCGCGGCCGCCTGCGCGGTCGCCGCCGTCGGGCTCCATCTGGGCAACCGGGCCATGCGCAAGGGCGTCTGACTAAGCTGTCAGGGTTCCAGGAGGGGGATCCATGGCCGAATTGATCGCGACGAACACGGTTCCGTGGATCCCCGTGGCCCATCGCCTGGACCTGATGCTGTCCTCCGCCCTCCCGCCCGCCGGGCAGACGACGTCGGCGTTCGCGTTCGTCTCGGACCAGGCCGGCCGGACCCTCATGACCTGTGTGGACCGTGTGGGCCGCGGCTGGGACATTCCGGGCGGCCATCTCGAACCGGGTGAGACGGCGCTCGACGCCGCGGTCCGCGAGCTCTACGAGGAGACCGGCCTCCGCCTGCCCCCGTCCGCTCTGTCTGTCTTCGCCTGGCAGCGGGTCGAGCTGCTCGAACCGCCGCCCGACGACTACCGCTATGCGCCGCTGACGTACATGGCGATGTTCCGGGCCACTCTTCCCGCACCGGGCGGCCCGACGCGGCCGCCCGCCGAATCGGAGAGCAGCCGGGCCGACTGGCTCCCGAGCGAGGAGATCCAGCGGGTCTGCCCCGGCCGCACCTGGCTGGCGCTACTGGATCTCGCGGGCCCGCTCTAGGTCCTGCGACCGGTACATCCGCTCGGGAATGCCGGCCAGCGTGGACGGATGCACCTGCGGTCCCAGGCCGTACAGCTTCTGGAAGCTCATGATCAGCGGCCGCCAGGCGTCCGGGTCGATGTGATCGCTCGTTCCGGCCAGCCGGATCTCGTCGTGCACGTACACCCGCTGCACCCGTACCTCGAACGACAGCACGCCGCCGTCGTCACCCACCGGATGCACGGCCTCGACCACCGCCTCCATGCTCACCGGGCACTCGCCGACCCGCGGCGGCGCCACCGTCTCGGACGGCACGGCGCTCAGCCCGGCCCGCCCGAACTTGTCCGCCACGTACCGGTAACCCCGCTCATGCTTCCGCCCGGGAACGGGATCGCACCCGGTGGTCAGCGCCAGCCGGTCGACGGCCGCAGCGAGGTCGTCGGAGGGCAGGTTCAGCACGCACTCGCGCGTCCGCAACAGGTTCTGGGCGGTCTTGGCCCGCGCACCCAGCCCCAGGACCGCCCGCCAGCCGAGCCAGAAGGCCGACGACATGGGTGCCAGGTTGGGCGTTCCGTCCTCGTTCTCGGAGGAGATCAGGACGACGGGGGTGCCGAAGTAGAGGATGTTCGGCTCGATACGGGTCTGCTGGTCAACGACAACAGTCATACGCCCTACTTTCGTCCGGTAGGCCCTCAGGTGCTGGCGGCGATCGGACGTCTCGTTGCCCGCCTGCTCAGTAGTAGCGACGCATCAGCTCGGTCGCCCCGTCTCGTCGCGCGCCGACCTGCCGGGCATCGACTTCGACCACGCGTCCGGCCCCGGTTGATTTCCCTATGACGATCCGAAACTCCAGAATGGCCTGCCGGATCATCTCAATGACTTTTTCCAGCTGTCCCATTATCGATATTCAGACCGGTCGGCCGCTGCGACGGAAGTAGCCGGCATAGTAATTTTCCGCCATGCCTAAATTGCGTGCCGCCGGCCGGGCGAGCGCCCTGCCGCGCAAGGCCGTTTGCCTGGCCGCCGCCGGAGTCCTCGCCACCGGGTCACCGGTCGCGTACGCGTCGGCTTCGCCCCCTGCCCCCAACGCCGTCATCGTCTGGGACATGAATGCCCAGACCGCGATCTGGGACGTCGCCGGCCAGCAGCCGCAGGTCCAGGCGCACAGCTTCGCCATGGTGCACGGAGCCGTCTACGACGCGGTGAACGCGATCGCCGGGAGCCCGTACCAGCCGTACCTGATCGCGCCGCGCGCCACCGGAGCCGAGTCGGCGAACGCCGCCGTCGCCACCGCGGCCTTCCGCGTGCTGGCCGCCCTGTTCCCCGCGCAGCAGGCGAGGCTGCAGACGCAGTACGACGAGTCGCTGGCCACGATCCCGGACGGCACCGCGAAGCGGCGCGGGATCTCCGTGGGCGCCCAGGCCGCCGCTGCGATGATCGCGGCGCGGCAGGACGACGGCGCGTTCGGCGACCAGACGTGGACCGTGGGCACCCAGCCCGGCCAGTGGCGGCCGACGCCGCCCGCGTACGCCTCCGACGGAGCCTGGGTCGGCCACCTCAAGCCGTTCCTCATCCCCAGCGCGTCCATGTTCCGCACGTCCGGCCCGCCCGCGCTCACCAGCCGCCGCTATGCCCGGGACTTCAACGAGGTCAAGACGATCGGTGCGGCGACCAGCACGGTCAGGACGACCGACCAGACACAAGCCGCGATCTGGTGGCATGACCGGCATCTGGCCGAATGGGAGATCAAACGCCAGCTCGCGACGACGCAGCGGCTGAGCACGCTTCAGTCGGCCCGGATGTTCGCGATGGTCGATCTGACCGAAGCCGATGCCACCACCGCCTGCTTCAACGAGAAGGCGGCGTGGAGCTTCTGGCGGCCGATCACCGCGATCCAGCTGGCCGACACCGACGGCAACCCGGAGACGACGGCCGATCCCGGCTGGACGCCGTTGCTGGTCACGCCGCCGCACCCGGACTTCACCTCCGGGCACACCTGCTTCACCGCGGCGAGCATGTCGGCGCTGGCGCACTTCTTCGGCCGGGACGACATCTCCTTCAGCGGGTACAGTGCGGCCTCGGGCACCACCAGGCACTTCCGCAGCTTCTCGCAGGCGCTCGCCGAGGTCATCGAGGCCCGCGTCTGGGGCGGGATCCACACCCGTACGGCCGACGTGCAGGGCGCGCGGATCGGCAAACAGGTCACCGCGTACGCGACCACGCACTACTTCCGCGTCAAGCCGAAACCAGGGGGTTGAACGGCGCCACCCGCACGACGATGATCGAACCTGAACGCTCCGCCAGGCCCTCGCGTCATCGTTCGAAGGAGAGCTCATGAAGCCCCGGCCGACGTCAGCGACCTCGGAGCCGGGCCAGGAGTCCGAGCAGGGCACGCAGTGGGTGACGTTCGCCGTCGTCTACCTGGGCGGGATCGTCGCGGCGATGAGCTTCGGCAAGTTCGCCTCGGTCGGGCCGGAGGTGGCGGGCCAGCTCGGGCTGTCGCTGTCGCAGCTGGGCTGGATCATCTCAGCGGTCGTCGGCGTGGCGGCCGTCGCCGGGCTGCCGGCGGGCTACGTGATCCGCCGTCTGGGCACGGAGAGATCGCTGGTCGCCGGGCTGGCCGTGATCGCGGCGGCGAGCGGGGCGAGTGTGGCGGCGGGCGACTTCGGCTGGCTGCTGACCGTCCGGGTCGTCGAAGGCGTCGGATATCTCCTGGTCATCATCGCCTGCCCGGCGCTGGTCCTCCGTCTCGCGCACGAACGCGACCGCGGCCTGGCCCTGTCGATCTGGGCCACCTTCGTCCCGGTGGGTCTCGGGGCGAGCACGCTGGTGGGCGGCGTGGCCGGCGCCGCTCTGGGCTGGCGCGGCTGGATCGGGCTGGTCGCCGGCCTGACGTTCGTGATGGCGCTGGTCCTCTGGGCGCGCCTGCCGCTCGGCCCGGCCCGGCGGGCGGCGGCCGGGGCGGTCCCGCGCGCGCGGGCGCTCACGTGGCCGGCGTTGCTCTCCGCGTCCTTCTGCCTGGTCGTCCTCGTGACGCTGCCGGTGGTCGTGCTGCTGCCGACGCTCCTCATCGAGCAGCACGGGCGCTCGGCCGCCGCCGCCGGCGCCATGACCTCGGTGATCTCGCTGCTCAGCGCGCTCGGCGGGCTCGCCGTGGGCCTGCTGCTCCGCCGTGGCGCCGGGCTCGGCGTCCTGGCTCTGTCGGGGCTGCTCGCCGTACCGGCTGCCTGGCTGTTGTACGGCGGCGACGGTTCGGAGGCCTCCTCACTGGCCGGGGCGGGGATCATCTCCATCGAGAACGGTTTCCTGGGCGCCCTCGTCTTCGCCGCCCTCCCCCTGGTGCTGGAGCGCCTCGACCAGGCCGACGTCGGCAACGGCGTGGTCGCGCAGATGGGCAGCCTCGGGGCCCTGCTCGGCCCACCGCTGTTCGGCCTGGTGGCCGGCGGGCCCGATCTCCAGGCCCTCGTGCTCATCATCGCGGTGGGCATGCTCACCGCCGTCGGCCTGTTACTCCTGGTCAGCCGCCGAGCCGCCCTCCCCCGGCACACGGGCTGACCGCGTGCGGCTGATCACGGACTGGTTCTGGCGGCTGGATGAGCGTGCGGGCGGCGGTGCCAGGCCGGATGCCAGGCGACGCTTCTCCGCGGCCCATCCCGTACGCCTCGGGCTCATCGCCGGCGCTGCCACCGGCGGGCTCTTCGGCGTCGCGACGCTGATCGCCGGCGTGACCGGATGGGTGTCCGCGTTCACCCTGCCCGTCTGGCTCTTCTGCCTCTCCGTCGCGGTCTTCGCCGGAGCAGGCATGACGGGGATCGGCTTTTTGGAGCGCCGGCGGCAACGGCGCTACGGGTGGTTCACACCTTGACGAGCATCTTTCCCGTGTTGCCGCCGCCGAGCATGCTCAGGAAGGCGTCGACCATGCCGGTCAGGCCCTCGACGACCGTCTCGTCCGCGATGACCCGGCCCGCCCTCAGGTGCGGGATCAGGAGCTCCTCCAGTTCGGGCTGCAGATGCCGGTGATCGCGGACGAGGAAGCCCTCCAGCCGGATCTGCTTCCCGACGATGTCGTACAGGTTGCGGGGCGCGGGCGGCGCGACCGCGGTGTTGTACTGACCGACCGCGCCGCACCAGGCGATCCGCCCGCGCTCACGCATGACGCCGATGGCGGCCTCCAGGTGATCGCCGCCCACGTTGTCGAGATACACGTCGATCCCGTCCGGCGCGGCGGCCGCCAGTTGCCCGGCCAGATCGCCGGCCCTGTAGTCGATCGCCGTGTCGAACCCCAGCTCAGCGGTCAGATGCTTGGCCTTCGCGGCCGAGCCGGTGCTGCCGATGATCCGCCCGGCCCCGAGCAACCGGGCGATCTGGCCGGCCGCGCTGCCCACCCCGCCCGCCGCCGCCGAGATGAACACCGTCTCCCCGGGACGCAGCCCCGCGATGCGCGTGAGCCCCACGTAGGCCGACAGCCCCGTCCCGCCCAGCACGCTCAGGTACGCGGTGAGTGGCACCCCGGGCGTCTCGGGCAGCACCCGGACGTCCTCCGGCGCGACCAGCGCGTGGCTTCGCCACCCCTGACGGTGGAAGACCAGGTCACCGGCGGTGAGCCGGGGATCACGCGAGTCGGCGACCCGGCCGAGCGACCGCCCTTCCATGGGGACGCCCAGGTCGCCGACGTCCATCCGCTCCCGCATGTACGGATCGACCGAGAGATAGAGGTTCTCCACCAGCGCCTCGCCGGGACCCGGCACCGGGGTGGGAACGTCAAGGTAAGCGAACTGCTCAGCGGCCGGCCGCCCCTGGGGCCGGGCCACTTGCTGCACGACGATGGCCATGGCGGGCAGTCAACTGCGCGACGAGGCACGACCGGTAGTGATTTAGCGTATGACTTAATGATTACCTACCGGCTGTCCGTCGACGACCTGGCTCATGTGCGTTTCGCCTGTTCACCGCTGCTGGAGACCGTCACCAGCCTGTGGGCGCTGCGCCGGCCGGAGCGGCACGCCGTACATCTGCCCTGGGTACGCCGGACGCGTGCGGCGCTGGCCACCGCCGCCGCGGCGGACATCGCGGTGCTCGACGGCCTGCTCAGCCCCGGACGCGACTGGCTGCCGGACTTCCTTACCCCGCGCCCGGACACACCGCTGCCGGACGTCGCCGACGAGTTCGACCGCCTGCGCCGTACCCCGCAGGACCGTGCCCTGGCCGATTTCCGCGCGGTCTACGGCCCGCACCCGCTGCCCGGGACGATTGACCCCGTGGCCATCGCCGGGGTCCTGGAGCGGTACTGGACGCTCGCGATCTCGCCGCACTGGCGGCGGATGCGGGCCGTGCTGGAGGCCGACATGCTGCACCGGGCGCAGCGCATCGCCCAGGGCGGCGCCACCTCGGTGTTGCGCGACCTCGACCATCGGGTCACGTTCGCCGACGGCGAGCTGCGCCTGTACGCCGGCCACTCGCTGAGCTATGACGTGGCCGTCGCGGGTCGCGGCCTGTGGCTGGTGCCCGCGCTGTTCGTGCCGCAGACCATCGCTCCCGTGGGGCCGGACGAGCCGCCCACCGTCGTCTACCGCTGCCGGGGCATCGGCACGCTGTGGGAGCTGCCCGCGGCCCGGCCGCCGGAGGCCCTCGCCGAGCTGATCGGAGCGACTCGTGCGCGCCTGCTGGCGACCCTGGACGAGCCGATGTCGACCACCGAGCTCGCCCGCCGGCACGGCGTCACGCCCAGCGCCGTCTCCCAGCATCTCGCCGTGCTGCGGCGGGCCGGCCTGCTGTCGCGGGCCAGGGTCGGACATCTGGTGCTCTATGCCCGTACGGAGCTGGCCGACCAGTTGATGATCCAGGTCTGAGCTGAGCGTCAGGCGCCCTGCGGACGTGCCTGCGCGCACGTCCGCAGGTGCTCCGAGCGATCAGATGTAGCAGCAACGACTGGTGTTCTGCCACGGCCCCAGACCGGCCGCCCGGCAGACGGTTCTGAACTGCTTCCTGACCTTGTAATCCATCATTCCGGGGTTACAGGCGTAGGGGCCGCAGCGATATTGGGTGGAGCACTCGTCCGCTGCGGCGCGGTGCTCTGAAAGGACCAGCGCGAGAAGTCGCTCGCCGAGATTTCCGATGGACTGCATCATTTTGTTTGCTTCCTTACTGTCGCTGATTCGATTGCTGGCGCAGAAACCTTTTGCCGGGCTCGTTCTCCGTCCTGCTGGGAGCCAATTTCCGAATGGTGATGGCGTGGATATCGGCGATGGCGAAGTAACCGTGGTCGCGAGAGTCGAAGCTGGCGCCGGTGTTGTCGCCGATCAGGATGAGTCGTCCGCCGGGCACCCGGGCGTCGGGGACGACCGGCCGCACGGATGGGGGGACCTCATCGCCGGGCAGCGCGACGATGCGCTTGATGAGGAACGGGCCACCCATCGGCAACGGGCTGAGCACCACGGCGATATGACCGTTCCTCAGGGCAGAGGGGGCCATTCGCCGGGCCAGCAGCCGGTCGCCGTCGGTCAGCGCGGGCGCCATGCTGAAGCCGTCCACGCGGATGATCGAGTACGCCCGGCGCAGCCGTACGATCAGCGCGATGAGAGCGGCGACGGCGCACCCGGTGGCGAGGACGATCGGGGCGCTCACCGCCCGGCTGCCTTCGCGGGCCGGATCACGCTGCCTCCCCGTGCCGGTCTGCGAACAGATCGGCGATGTCGTCGAAGACGATCAACAGGGTGGCTCCCACGAGACCGGCGACCGCCGCGATCGCCAGCCCGGCGGCCGTGAGATCGCCGGGGACCGCCAGGCTCGCCCCGCCCAGCACGACCACCGCCAGCAGCAGGCTGTTGCGTACCAGGTGCGACGGGCCCAGCGGGACCTCCGAAGCGCCGAAACAACGGCACGAGATCCGCGTCCCCCGCCGGATGGAAAGGGTGATCCACGCCGAGAAACAGACCAGCAGAGCGCCGCTGACGGCCAGCCCCAGCGCTGGGAGCAGCATCGCGACGGGGACGACGGCCTCCGCGGCGGCCACCGCCACGGCCACCGGCCGCCGGAACCGTGCGGGCACCATCACCAGAGAGGACGAGAAGACCCGCAGCGCCGCGCCGCCCCGCAGCTTCGTGAAAGCGGACACGGCGAACACCGCGGCGAGCAAGATCTGGCAGGCCACCAGCACTAGAGCCATGCTGAAGATGCTGCTGCCCAGAGTTAGCGCCGCACTAGCGCAGCACTAGCGCCGCCCCGACCGCTCCGCAGGTGCGGAGCCGCTCTGACCGCTTTCACACGCGCGGCGCGCAGACGTACGGGTGGATCGGGTCCACGCACCGATACCTGCTGCACACCATGGCCATCTACACCAATCGCGCCTCGTCTGCCGGCGTGCGGCCGTGGCTCAAGGACGCCTCGAAGGCGGCCTTCAACGCGGCCGGCCCCATGGTCTTCCACGACAACTGACCTCTTACGAACCGGTCGGGCTGTGCTAACGTCACTCTCAGCAGTAAGTCAGTCAGCTAACTAACTCGGGAGAACGACATGATCGTGGTGACTGGAGCGACCGGCAACGTCGGGCGTTCGCTCGTACAGGTGCTCGCCCATGACGGGGTGCCGGTGACGGCGACGTCGCGCGGGATCTCGGCGACGGACGTGCCGGCGGGGGTCGGGCACCGGCAGGCCGACCTGGCCGACCCGGAGAGCCTGCGGCCGGTCCTGGACGGGGCCGAGGCGCTGTTCCTGCAGAGCGGGGGCGCCGCCGCGCACGCGCTCAACCCGTACGACATCCTCGACGTCGCCAAGGCGGGCGGCGTCCGGCGGGTGGTCCTGCTGTCGTCGCAGGGCGTGACGACCCGGGCGCAGTCGGCCTCGCACGGGGTCGTCATGCGCTCCATCGAGGACGCGGTCCGGCAGTCGGGCCTGGAGTGGACGATCCTGCGGCCGGGCGGGTTCGACTCCAACACCTACGCCTGGGCCGAGCCGGTCCGTACGGCGCGGACCGTCGCCGCTCCGTTCGGGGACGTCGGCCTGCCGGCCATCGACCCGGACGACATCGCCGAGGTCGCGGCGGCGGCGCTGCGCGAGGACGGCCACGCGGGACGGATCTACGAGCTGACCGGACCCGCGCTCGTCACGCCCAGGGAGCAGGCCGCGGCGATCGGCGACGCGCTCGGCGAGCCCGTCCGGTTCGTCGAGCAGACCCGCGACGAGGCCCGCGCGCAGCTGGTGCGGTTCATGCCCGAGGACGTGGCCGAGACCACTCTGGCCATCCTCGGCGAGCCGAATGCGGCCGAGCAGCGCGTCAGCCCCGACGTCGAACGCGTCCTCGGCCGCGCCCCCCGCACCTACGCCGCCTGGGCCCGGCGCAACGCCGCGGCCTTCCGCTGAACCCACGCCACCGGATCAGAACGACGCGCCGCCGGCGGTCGATGCGTCCCGGCCGGGTCAGTCGTGGAGCAGGTCGAGGATGTGCGGCCAGGCGGCGGCTCCGAACTCGGCGCCGGCGCCGCCCCCGTGGCGGAAGTGCGGCGATGCGGGCGCGGGCCCTTCGGCGGCACCGCACTCTACTAAGGCGCCTGCCACCAAGGATCCGGAGGGGTTCAGGACCAGGCGATCTCGCCGTGCCGGGCGACGAAGCGCCCGGAGCCCGCGCCGGGCTGCTCGGTCGCCAGGCCGACGATCGCGTCCGTGCCCTCCGTGACGGTCTGCGGGCCGCTGAAGCCGTTGAGGTCGGTCGCCGTGTAGCCGGGGTCGGCGGCGTTGACGCGGATGTCCGGCAGCGCCTTGGCGTATTGGGTGGTCAGCATCGTGAGCGCCGCCTTCGAAGCGGTGTAGAGCGGCGCGACCACCCTGGACTCGGGCCGCGACGGGTCGTGGGTGTAGGCGAGCGAGCCCATTCCGCTGCTGACATTGACGATCACCGGGTGTGATGATCGGCGCAGCAGCGGCAGGAACGCGGTGGTCGTCCGGACCACGCCGGCGAGGTTGACGTCGAGAACCCCGAGGACGTCGGCGCCGGTCAGGGCGCTGGGGTCACCGACGGGACCGTGCACGCCGGCGTTGTTGATCAGAACGTCGATCGAGCCCTCGTGCTCGGCGACATTCGCGGCCGCGGCGGCGACGGAGGCGTCGTCGGTCACGTCAATGGGCACGAACCGGGCGCCGAGCGCGGCCGCGGCCTCCGCTCCCCGCTCGGAGTCGCGGGCTCCGACCAGCACGGTGTGACCCAGTTCGATGAGACGGCGGGCGGCCTCGCGGCCGAGCCCCTTGTTCGCTCCGGTGATGAAGGTGATCGTCATCCGGCCATTGTTCGTCCGCCCAGGTCACCGGGGCCAGGGACGCCTCAACGGTAGGAGTGGCAGTACCACCATCGGCAGCCGCGGATTTGGGAAAATGGACATTATGAGGTCAGAGGCTGGATTGGGCGCGATGATCCGTACGTGGCGGGATCGGCTGCCCCCCTCAGCCGTGGCGCTGCCGGTGGGCCGGGCCCGCCGCGCGGTCGGGCTGCGCCGTGAGGAGCTCGCCGAGCTCGCCGGCGTGTCGGTCGACTATGTCGTACGCCTGGAGCAGGGACGGGCCACGACCCCGTCGGCACAGGTGGTCGCGGCCCTCGCGCGCGCCCTGCAGCTGACCACCGCCGAACGGGACCACCTCTACCGGCTGGCCCGGCTCGTACCGCCGGAGGACGGCGCCATCTCCGACGACATCCCGCCCGGCGTCCACCGGGTGCTCAGCCGGCTCGGAGACGTCGCCGTCGCCGTGTTCGCGGCGGACTGGCGGCTGATCTGGTGGAACCGCTGCTGGGCGGCGCTGCTGGGCGACCCCTCGTCGTCGCCGCCGCAGCTGCGCAATTTCGCCCGTGACAGATTCCCGGTCGGTACGGGCCCCGCCCACCTCGCGCAGTGGCCCATGACCGAATCGGACAGTGCTGCCACAGATGCCGCCGTCGTGTCCGACCTGCGCCGCGCCACCGGCCGCTTCCCTCAGGACGCGCGTCTGGCGGCGCTGATCCGCGAGCTGAGCACGGGCAACCGGCGGTTCGCCGAGCTGTGGGCGGCCGGCACGGTGGCCGCACACCGTGAGGACCACAAAACGATCGAGCACCCCTCCGTGGGACCGGTCACGGTGAACTGCGACGCGCTGACCGACGGCGACTCCGAGCGCAAGATCGTGATCATGACTCCCGAGCCCGGCAGCGCGGACGAGACCAAGCTGCGGCTCGCCGTGATCGCCGGCCCGCCGGTCACGAGCCGCGCGCTCAGGAGCTCGTGAGGATGACGAGCTGCTGGGTCGCCCTGGTCATCGCGACATAGCGGTCGACCGCCCCTTCGATGCCCTGGCCGAACGCCTCCGGGTCCACGAGGACGACCAGGTCGAACTCGAGCCCCTTCGACAGCTCGGGAGTCAGCGACCGTACCCGGGACGTCGCCTCGAACGTGGGATCGCCGATGACACAGGCGATGCCGTCCTCATGCGCGGCGAGCCAGGTGTCGAGGATCGAGCCCAGGTCCGCGGCGGATCCGTGGACGACGGGGACCTCGCTCTTGCGGATGGAGGTCGGCACGTTGGCGTCGGGGAGCACGGCCCGGATGACCGGCTCGGCTTCCGCCATGATCTCTTCCGGCGTCCGGTAGTTGACGGTGAGGGAGGCCAGCTTGACCCGGTCGAGCCCGATCCGCTCCAGCCGTTCCTGCCACGACTCCCTGAACCCGTGCCTGGCCTGGGCACGATCCCCGACGATGGTGAAGCTGCTGGACGGGCACCGGAGCAGCAGCATCTGCCACTCCGCGTCGGTCAGCTCCTGGGCCTCGTCCACGACGATGTGCGCGAACGGGCCTGCGAGCTGGTCCGGCTCGATGACGGGCCATGCGGTCTCGTCGACCAGGGCGTTCCGGAGGTCCCGCCCGTGGAGCATCATGATCACGCCCTCCCCGTCGTCATCGGCATCCAGCAGGTTGTCGACGACCCCGGACACGCGCTCGCGTTCGGCGGCGACGACCGCGTTGTGGCGGCGCTTACGGCGTGCCGCCTCCGGGTCGCCGAGCCGCTGCCGTGCCGCGTCCAGGAGCGGCAGGTCGGACACCGTCCACGCTGCGGCGTCCGCGCGCTGCAACCGCCGGATCTCGTCGGTGCTCAGCCACGGGGCGCATTTGCGCAGGTAAGCGGGCACCGACCAGAGGTCTCCGACAAGGTCGGCCGCCTCGATCAGCGGCCACGCGCGGTTGAAGGTCGTGAGCAGCTCCCTGTTGCGCAGCAGCGACCTGCGGAGCAGGTCGACCGAGATGTCGTCCTCGGCCAGCTTGTCCGCCAGGATCCTGACCAGCTCTTCCCAGATCTGGTCGCGTGCGTCGTTGTGCGGTGTCCCGGGCTCCGGTGCTTCGAACGCCTCGGCCCAATCCTCGACGCTCAGCCAGACGTCGGACCAGTGGGTGGTGACCGTCATTCCCTTGGTGGGCGCGTTCTCGTAGAACGTGACGGCCGGCTCGATCGCCTTCACCAGGTCTGCGGACGACTTCAGGCGGGCCACCTCCGGGTCGGTCTCGATCGCCGCTCCGGCTCCCTCGGTGACGAGGTCCCGCAGGGTGCAGGTCTGCACGCCCTCCTCTCCGAGGCTGGGGAGGACGTCGGCGACGTAGGCCAGGTAGGGCTGGTGCGGGCCGATGAACAGCACGCCGCCCCGGTGGTGACCGAGGCGCGGGTCGGAGTAGAGGAGGTAGGCGGAGCGGTGCAGCGCGACGACGGTCTTGCCCGTGCCCGGACCGCCGTCGACGACGAGGGCGCCACGGGATCCCGCGCGGATGATGGCGTCCTGGTCGGCCTGGATGGTGCCGAGCACGTCTCGCATCCGTGCCGACCGGTTGCTGCCCAGGCTGGCGATGAAGGCGGACTGGTCGTCGAGCGCGGCGTGCCCGACGAGCCCGTCCGAGGTGAACACCTCGTCCCAGTAGTCGCTGATCCGGCCGCGGGTCCAGCGGAACCTGCGGCGGCTCGCCAGGCCCATCGGGTTGGCGTGGGTGGCTCCGAAGAACGGCTCAGCCGCGGGCGAACGCCAGTCGAGCAGCAGCCGGCGGCCCTCGCTGTCGGTGAGGCCGAGCCGCCCGACGTACACGGGCTCGGGGCTGTCTTCGCCGATCATGTGGCCGAGGCACAGGTCCAGGCCGAAGCGGCGCAGCGCGCGCAGGCGAGCGGTCAGGCGGTGGACCTCCAGGTCCCGGTCCATCGCCTGCCGGCCTTTGCCGCCGGGCGCCTTGCGTGCCGCGGCGAGGCGGTCGGACAGGTCGGCGATCGAGTGCTCAAGACTCTCCGCGATGGCCGCGAAGTGCTGCTCATCACCGGCGATCAGCGCCGGGTCGGCCTTGGCGGCCAGGCGACCGGGAAGGTCGAATGCGCTGGTGGTCAGTGGGTTCACGTCTTCCGTTCCAATCTGAGGTCTGTGGCGATCATCGCAGCCCTGGCACGTCGATCCCGCGTGGTTCACGCGGGGCTGAGCGCCCTTTCCCGGCTGATCGCGCGCCGGCCGGCCGGACCGCCCTTCGCCTCAACCGTCAGGACACTACCCGTTCCGTCGGTCCTGAGCGGGTTGCGGCTTGGCCCTGCCGCCACTGCTCCACGACCTGATGGAAGGCCTCGGTCACGAGGAGAAGGAGTGCGGCGGAGGACTCGAAGCGGGCGCCCGCCGGGGTCGCCGCCCCGAGAATCTCGGCTCCGCGCTGTGACGCGGTCGCCAGGGCGTCGTTCATCTGCAGAGCGGCGAGGATGGACCGGAGCCAGATCTCGTCGTCGATGACATAGCGTTCGCGCCGCGCGCCGGGCACCCGTTCGCGCTTGAGCATTCCCTGCTGTTCGAGGAAGGCCACGGCGTGCGAGATCGACGCCGCGCTGACGCGGAGCCGCTGGACCAGGTCGGCGGCGGTGAGGGTGCCGGAGTCGGTGATGTACAGGCAGGCCAGCACCCTGGCCTCCATCCGGGGCAGCCCCTGCTGAACGAGGAGAGCGGTGTAGGACTCCGTGAAGTCCCGCACCGCTTGGGGGTCACGCCCGTGGCCGGTGTCGGGGATCGGCGGCGCCGGAGGCTGAGCCTGCTTCTGCCGGCGCGCACGATGCCGGGTGGCCTCGTCTGCCCGGTCCGCCCCGTAATCGTCGGGTCCGCCGTTCCGGGTGACCTCCCGCATGACGGTCGAGGCGGGCCGCCCCAGACGCCGGCCGATCTCCGCGTATCCGAGTCCCTCGGCCAGCCACGCGGCGATGTGCTGCCGATCCTGGCCGGTCAGTCTGCCTCCAGGCATCGGTGCTCGTCTCCTGTCTGTCGCATGCGCACAGCTGGGCGTCCCCGCACAGTATGCATTCGCCCGCAGTCCATTGCAAAGCCCATTCTGATCATCCATTGCGTTTAACGTCAGTGTCATTGCAAAGGCAGGCGCTATAAGCCCCACCTTGCAGGCAGTATGTTCACTTAGAGACTGTTGACGAATTTCTGAACGCAATGTACTGTCGCAGACGTTCAAAGATTCCCGAACGTTTGAGCATGGAGATTGATGATGGAAACCAGTAACAGCGGCTTCTCCGCAGCGGGCCTGCGCAGGCTGCGCGAAGTGCTGACGCGCTACGTCGCCTCGGGGAAGATTCCCGGGCTGGTCGCCCTGGCCAGCAGGGGCGGCCACACCCACGTCGAGGCGCTGGGGACGATGCAGCACGACGGCGGCGCCCCGATCCGCCGCGACACGATCTTCCGCATGGCCTCCACCAGCAAGCCGGTGTCGATCGCGGCGGCGATGGTGCTGCTGGACGAGTGCCGGATGCGGCTGGACGACGTGGTGGACCCGTGGCTGCCCGAGCTGGCCGACCGGCGGGTGCTGACCCGGATCGACGGGCCGCTGGACGACACCGTGCCGGCACGCCGCCCGATCACCGTCCGCGACGTCCTGACCTCCACCTTCGGGCTCGGCATGGACATGACGGCACTGGGCACCCCGATCCTCAACGCCGTCTTCGAACGCGGCCTCACTCCCAACCTGCCCGAGCCGATGCCCGGCCCCGACGAGTGGATGCGCCGCCTGGGCGAGCTGCCGCTGATGCACCAGCCCGGCGAGCACTGGCAGTACCAGCTCAGCAGCGACCTGGTCGGCGTGCTCGTCTCCCGCATCAGCGGCCAGTCGTTCGAGGACTTCCTGCGCGAGCGCATCTTCGGCCCGCTCGGCATGAAGGACACCGCCTTCCACGTCCCCGACGACCAGATCGACCGGCTGCCGACCCTCTACGCCCCCGACCCGGCCACCGGCGAGTTCCACGTCTGGGACGAGGCCAAGGGCGGACGCTGGAACCTGCCCCCCACCTTCCAGGGCGGCGGCGGCGGACTCGTCTCCACCGCCGACGACTACAACGCCTACTTCCGGATGCTGCTCAACGGCGGCACCCACAACGGCAAGCGCATCCTGTCCAAGCCCGCCGTCGAGCTGATGACCACCAACCGCCTCTCCCCCGAGCAGAACGCCGCCCGCAACGCCCTGGCCACCAACAACGTCCACATCTCCTTCGGCCAGGGCCAGCACGGCGGCTGGGGCATGGGCATGGCCGTACGCACCTACCGCGGCGACTACGCCCCCCTCGGCCAGTTCGGCTGGGACGGCGGCAGCGGCAGCTCCACCTACGCCGACCCGGCCAACCAGCTCACCGGCATTCTGCTCACCCAGGTCGGCATGACCGTCCCCGACCCGGCACAGGTGATCCACGACTTCTGGACCACCCTCTACCAGGCCATCGACGACTGACACCGCACGGGCACCAGCAGGACCGCGCCGACAGACCCCAAGGAGCACATCACCATGTCCGTCACCCTGACCGACCAGGACCATCTCACCCTGCGCACCGCCGCCTACGGCGCCGTCACGCTGCTGTCCGCCGCCGCCGGCTCGCCCCACAAGGTCGCCACCGAGGGCTCCATCGCCCTGGCCTCCGCCACCGGCCTGGTCGGGCACGTGCTCGGCGACAAGTCCACGGGCGTGAAGCTGACGGGCAAGACCGTGGCCGAACTCGCCGACCAGGTGCTGCCGGCCCTGACGGCCGCCATGAGCCTGCTCAAGGAGCAGGACCCGGCAGAGGCCGGCAACTTCCGCGGCACCGTCCTGATCGCCGTCGAAGCAGGCACTGGGGCCCAGAAGGGCGAGCCCAGCCCCACCATGGCCGAGATGACCCGCAAGATCACCGAAGCCCTCGACGCCGCTTGAGCGGTACAGATCGCCGGTTAGCCCTCTCATTTGCGATGAGTAAGCTAGAAGCAGCTTGCAGTTGAGTGTGAGCCCGTTCGCTGGCGGGCACGCGAGGAGCAGGTGTGCCGAAAGGCGAGGAGGGTGCCGGTGCAGCCCACATCAACCGATCTTCCGGCGATGGCTCTGTCGGGCGAGGTACGCGTACCCGCCTGGCTGAGCGTCGCGGCACTCCGCTCGATGCCGCAGCGGGAGATGACGGTGAGTTTCGAGTGCCGCACCTCCGGGCCACGGCGCCACTACTTCACCGGACCGCTGCTCATCGACGTGCTCCAGGCCGCGCAGCCGCTGTTCGACCCGGGTGAGCGCAAAGATCGGCTGCGCTTCCTCATCGCGGTGCGGGGCAGGGACGGCCACCGCGCGGTGCTGTCCTGGGGCGAGATCGACCCCGAGTTCGGCAACACCGCGGCGCTGCTGGCCGTCAGCATGGACTGCCGGGCGCTCGACGAGCAGGGGCCCCACCTGGTGATGCCCGGCGACCGCTGCGGAGCACGGCACATCAGCCAGGTCACCGACCTCGGAGTGCACGCCGGCGACCGGTTATGGGGCTAGCCCGCACGAGCACGGTCATGACCGGCGTTCATGCGGGGTAGGCGTGGGTCTCGGTGGCCTTGACCGAGGCCCAGATCTGCTGGCCGGGGGTCAGGTCGAGGTCGGCGACGGCGGCGGGGGTGATGTCGGCGAAGGCGCTGATGGGGCCGTCGAGGTGGACGCGGACGTTGTCGCCGTGGCGTTCGATGCCGTCGATGCGGGCCTGCCAGAGGTTGCGCGGGCTGCCGTCGGGGCGGGTCCGGTAGAGCGCGACGGCGGCGGGCGGGAAGGCGACGAACGCGGCCCCGTCGAGCCGTTCGGAGGTGTGCAGCAGCACCTCGCCGACCTTCACCCGGGTCTCGTCCGCCACCCCCCGATACAGGTTGAGCCCGACGAGCCGGGCCACATAGTCGGTACGCGGGCGGCGGGCGACCTCAGCCGGCGGACCCTGCTGGACGATGGCGCCGTTCTCGATGACGATCAGCCGGTCGGCCAGCACCATGGCATCGAGGGGGTCGTGGGTGACCAGCACGGTGGCGCCGTCGAAGTCGGCCAGGTGGCGGCGCAGCTGGGAGCGGACCTCCAGCCGGGTGTGCGCGTCGAGCGCGGCCAGCGGCTCGTCCAGCAGCAACAGCTCGGGCTGCACCGCCAGCGCGCGGGCGAGCGCGACCCGCTGGGCCTGGCCGCCGGACAGTTGGCGCGGCTTGGCGGCGGCGCGATCGGCCAGCCCGACCCGCTCCAGCAGGGCGGCGGCGGCGCTGCGGGCCTCGGCCTTCGAGACGCCCTGGCAGCGCGGGCCGAAGGCGACGTTGTCCAGCGCGCTCAGGTGCGGGAAGAGCAGGTAGTCCTGGAAGACCATGCCGATCGGGCGGCTCTCGGCGGCCAGGGTGTGCAGCGGCCTGCCGCGCAGCGTGATCTGCCCGCCGGACATGGGGGTGAGCCCGGCCAGGGCGCGCAGCGCGGTGGTCTTGCCCGCGCCGTTGGGACCGAGCAACGCGACCACCTCGCCCGGCTGCACGTCGAGCGTGATGTCGAGGGTGAAGGCCGGCCGGGTGACCACCAGCCGGGCGTCGAGGGTCATGGCGCGCTCACCCACCGGTCACGCAAGCTGGCCAGGACGACGACCGACACGGCCAGCAGGACCAGGCTGAGCACGATGGCCGCCTCCGGCTCGGTCTCCAGCGCCAAGTAGACGGCCAGCGGCATCGTCCGCGTCGTACCGGGGAAATTGCCGGCGAACGTGATCGTCGCCCCGAACTCCCCCAGCGCCCGCGCCCAGCACAGCACGCCCCCCGCCACCACGCCCGGCATGACCATCGGCAGCGTCACCCGCCGGAACACCGTCCAGCGCGAGGCCCCGAGCGTGGCGGCGGCCTCCTCGAAACGCCGGTCCGCGCCGCGCAGCGCGCCCTCCACGCTGATCACCAGGAACGGCATCGCGACGAACGCCTCGGCGATGATCACCCCCGCCGTGGTGAACGGCAAGGTGATCCCGAACGTGGCCTCCAGCCACTGCCCGACGAGACCGCGCCGGCCCAGCACCAGCAGCAGCGCCACGCCGCCGACCACCGGGGGCAGCACCAGCGGCACGGTCACCAGGGCCCGCACCAGGCGCCGGCCCGGGAACTCCACCCGGGCCAGCAGCCAGGCCAGCGGCACGCCGAGCACCAGGCACAGGGCGGTGGCGATGGTCGCGCACACGAGCGACAGCCGCAGTGCCTCCAGCACGTGCGGCTCGGCCAGCCGCTCCAGCAGCGTGGACCAGGGCGCACGGATCAGCAGGCCGGCCAGCGGCAGCACCAGGAACACCAGCCCGGCCACCGCGGGCACGACCAGCATCCACGGCAGCCGCCCGGTGACCTCGCGGCCCGTGGCCGGACGTGCGGCGGGCCCGCCGGGGGGACCCGCCGCGTCGAGCTGTTCGGAGGCGGAAGGGCTCATCCGGATCAGGGAGCCTCGAAGCCGGCCTTGGTCAGCACGTCCTTGCCCTGCTGCGACAGCACCAGGTCCACGAACTGCTTGGCCGCGTCACCGGCGGGCGCCTTGGCCAGGGTGGCGATCGGGTAGTCGTTGATCGCCTGGTCCGCCTCCGGGAAGGCGATCCCGGTCACCTTGCCCGCCGAGGCGATCACGTCGGTCTTGTAGACCAGCGCCGCGTCCACCTCGCCCAGCTCCACCTTGGTCAGCGTGGCCTTCACGTCCTGCTCCAGCGTGACCGGCGTGACCTTCAGCCCGGCCGCGTCCAGCGCCTTGACCGCCGCCGCTCCGCACGGCACCTGCTCGGCGCACAGCGCCACCTTCACCTTGGCGTCGGTCAGGTCCTTCAGCTCATCCACCTTGGCCGGGTTGTCGGCAGGCACGGCGATCTGCAGCTTGTTGCGCACGAACGTGGCCGGCGAGCCGGCCAGCGACGCGTCGGTGACCGTCTTCATCGTGGCCGGGCTGGCCGCCGCGAACACGTCCGCCGGAGCCCCCTGGACGATCTGCTGCGCCAAGGTCGCGCTGGAGCCGAAGTTGAACTTCACCGTCGTACCCGGATGCGCGGCCTCGAAGGCCTTGCCGAGCTCGGTGAACGTCCCGGTCAGCGACGCCGCCGCGAACACCGTCACCTCCTTGGCCCCGCCGGCCGGAGCCGACGCCGAGCCGGACGTCGTGGACGCGGCCGGCTCACCGGAGCCGCAACCGGACAGGCCCGCCAGCGCGAGCGCGACGGGCAGAGCGATCGCCCATCGGGAAAGACGCCTGAACACCAAGGGGGCTCCTCACAAGTGACTGGCCACGCGTTCGTGACCGGGGATCTCCACGACGACGTTGGTGGACTTGATCACGGCGTCCGCCACCACTCCCGCCTCCAGGCCCAGCTCATCAGCGGCCTGGCGGCTCATCAGCGACACCACCCGGAACGGCCCTGCGGCGATCTCCACCTGCGCCATCACCGCATCGCGGATCACCTCGGTGACGATCCCGCGAAAACGGTTACGCGCCGAGGAACGGCCGCCGCTGTCGTTCTCCTCGATCTGCGAGCGGGCGAAGGCGGCCAGATCGGCGCCGTTCACCCGCCGGTGGCCATGCTCGTCGCGCTCGGCTCCCAGCCGGCCTGAGTCCACCCATCGGCGGACGGTGTCGGAGCTGACCCCGAGCAGCACCGCGGCCTCGCTGATCCGAAACGTCGTCACAACCACTCACCATACCTTCCGCACATTCCAGCCTGAATACCTGTCTTCCGCCGCAGCAGCGGCATGATCTACCGTTCTGCCATCGCATCCACGAGATCGGAGAGCACAGCTTCAGGCGCCTCGCCCCTGGATCGTCACGCCCTCGTTCACCATCGTCGCCCATGACGGCAAGCAGCTGGACGAGGAGGGGCCGCGCCTGGTCGTACCCGGCCGCTACGTCAGCGGCGTGGTGCGCCTGGACGTCGGCGACCCCGCCTGAACGCTCGTCTGGCGGGTGCTCCCGGCCTGCGGGAGGTCGACGGTGACGTCGAGGCCGCCGCCGGTCCTGGCGGCGACCGTGATCCGTCCCCGGTGCGCGAGGGTGACCGCGCGCACGATCGACAGCCCCAGTCCCAGGCCGTCGGTACGGACGCGGGCCCCCTGCCCGTGCACGAACGGTTCCAGCAGCGTCTCCGCCTCCCCGGGCGGGATCTGGCGGCCGGTGTTGGAGATCCGCAGGACGCTGCGCCCGCCCGCGATGCCCGTGTCCACGGCCAGGTGCCCGCCCGCCCGGTTGTAGCGGACCGCGTTGTCGACCAGGTTGCCGATCATGCGTTCCAGCAGGACCGGTTCGCCGTTGACCGGCGCCGGCCGGAGCCCGGGTCGTACCGTGATGCCGGCGGCTGCCGCGCGCGCCCCGGCGGCATCGAGGGCGGCCGCCGCGATGGCGGCCAGGTCGGCCGGCTCACGGGCGGCGAGCCCGGCCTGGCTGCGGGCCAGCAGCAGCAGGCCGTCCAGGACGCGCTGCATGTGCTCGACGGCGCCGCCCACGTCGCCGGCCATCGCGAGCAGCTCGGCCCGGCTGGGGGTTCCGTCCAGGGTGACGTCGATCGCGGTGCGCACGGTGGTCAGCGGGGTGCGCAGCTCGTGGGCGGCGTTGGCGGTGAACAGCCGCTGGCTGTGCAGGATCCGGTCGCGCTCGGCGACGCCGCGCTGGATGCGGTCGAGCATCCCGTTGACCGTGCCCGCCAGCGCGGACAGCTCGTCGGCGGGGGTGGTGACCGGGACCCGTTCCGTCAGGTTCTCGGCGGACAGGCGGCGGGCGGTGGCGGAGATCACACGGATCGGCCGCAGCACCCGGCCGGCCACCAGCCAGCTCAGTACGGCGGCCAGGGCGGTCACCACGACGAGCGCCAGACCGGCCTGGGGCAGCAGCGCGGACAGGGTGTCGGCCCGCACCTGGTGGACGAGAGCGAGCACCGGCTCGGGCGTGCCCTGCGGGCCGGGGCCGGTCGGGTCCAGCTGGGTGAAGATCTCGCGGCGGCGCATCAGCAGGTAGGTCAGGCCGGTCAGCGCGGCCCCGGCGGCCAGCACCAGAGCGGTCTGCAGCGACGCCAGCCGGGCCCGGGCCGTCAGCCGCACGGCTCGACCCGGCAACCGGGACGTCAGCTTCACGGGCCGATCCGGTAGCCGGCGCCGATGACGGTCTCGATCACCGTCGGGTCGCCGAGCTTGCGGCGCAGCGTGCCGACCGTGATCCGGACCGCGTTGGTGAACGGGTCCGCGTGCTCGTCCCACACCTTCTCCAGCAGCGTCTCCGCGCTGACCACGTCCCCGCAGGCGGCGAGCAGCTGCTCCAGCACGCCGAACTCCTTGGGCGTCAGCCGCAGCAGCCGCCCGTCCCGCTCGGCGCTGCGCCGGGCCGGATCCAGCGCCACGCCGCCGGCGCGCAGCACCGGCGGGCGGGCCGGCGCGCTGCGCCGTACCAGCGCGTGCACCCGCGCGACCAGCTCGGAGAACGCGAACGGCTTGCCCAGATAGTCGTCCGCGCCCAGCATCAGCCCGCCGACCCGGTCCTCCACCGCGACGGACGCGGTCAGCATCAGCACCCGCGACGCACCCCGCTGCACGAGCCGCCGGCACACCGCGTCGCCGTACACGACCGGCAGGTCCCGGTCCAGGACCACCACCTCGTACGGCGTGACCTCGCACTTGTCGAGCGCACTCTGACCGTCGAGGGCGACGTCCACGGTGAAACCGTGCTTGCGCAGCCCAGCCTCGATGTACCCGGCGAGAGGCTGCTCGTCCTCGACCAAGAGCACTCTCATCCGGGAAGTATCGCAATGCCCGCATATGGAACGCGTATGGGTCGCCGATCTGCCGCCGATCGGCGCCGGCCGGTAGATGTGGTCACCCTCGAAACCCCGTGGAGAGAGGTGCTCAGAGATGAGACGTGGGAGAGCCGCCGGCCTGGCCGGGATGGCATGCGCGCTGATGGTGAGCGTTCCGGGAGCCGCGACCGCCGCCGGCCAGGCCGAGCTGGGAGACATCCGTAAGGCGATCGCGAACGTGGCGAAGACCGATGGCGTGGTGGGGGCCATCGGAGAGGTGTACGTGGACGGCAAACGGGTGGGCCGGGGGACGGCGGGATCCCGCCTGCTCCATGGCAAGGGCGGGCTCATCCCCTCGGGTTCCCGCTACCGCATCGCGTCCCAGACCAAGCTGATGGAGGCCGCGATCGTCCTGCAGCTGGTCGGGGAGGGCAAGCTCACCTTGGAGGACAAGCTCGGTGACGTCCTGCCGGAGATGGCCGAGCACGACTACGTGGATCGGGCCGCCGAGATCACCGTGCAGCAGCTGATCCGGCACACCTCGGGCATTCCCGACTTCATGGCCAGCGGGAAGTTCGACGTGTTCGACTTCACCACCCCTTACCAGCCGATCGACCTGGTGAAGGCCGCGCGTACCGTGCCTCGTCAGGGCGAGCCGGGTGAATACCGCTACTCCACCACCAACTACGTCCTCCTCGGCATGATCATCGAGAGGGTGACCGGCCATGATCGGGCCGCCGAGTTCGAGCGGCGGCTGTTCGCTCCGCTCGGCATGAGGCACACCTACCTGGCCACCAAGGTCTCCGACCAGATCAAGGGGCCGCACGGCCACGGCTACTACCCGGACGACCAGGGCAGGCCGCGCGACGTCGACCGGCTCAACGCCACCATCGGCGCCGAAGGAGCGATCTCCACCGCGCACGACGTCAGCGCCTTCTACCGCGCGCTCAGCCAGGGCAAGCTGGTGCCGGCGGACCTGCAACGGCAGCTGCCACGGCCGTTCCCCAGCATGTGCGGCGGAACGGTCGCGTCGGCCTCGGGCGGTATGCCCGGGATCAGCTCCATCACCTTCTCCTCGATCGACGGCCGGACCCAGTTCGCGGTGGCCGTCACGCTGAAGATCGACAACGAGAAGGCCGAGGCCGTCGGTGCCGCCATCACCAAGGCCGCCGAAGCCGTCCTCTGCCCCGGCGGGTAACCGGAGCCATGGAAACAGCCAGGAAACCACGCGAGGTCTAGATATGTCGCCATAACTCAGGCGACAGAAAAGGACTTCCTCGTGAAGCGTGCGAAAGTGGCCGGCCTGGCGTGCGCGGTGCTGACGCTGGGCGTCGCCGCGCCCACGGCCGCGTACGGCGCGGACCGGCCCCAGGTGGGGGACGTACAGAAGGCGCTGTCAGAGCTGGCGAATAGCCCCGAGGCGCTGGGCGCGATCGGCGCGCTCTACATCGACGGCAAGAAGGTCGGCAAGGGAACGGCCGGCACCCGCCTGATCGACGGCAAGGGCGGGAAGATCCCGCCCGGCGCCCGGTTCCGCATCGGCTCCCAGACCAAGAGCATGACCCAGGTCGTCATCATGCAACTGGTCGGGGAGGGCAAGCTCGCACTGGACGACAAGCTCGCCGACGTGCTGCCGGTCGTGGCCGAGAAGGACCTGGTGGACCGGGCCGGGGACATCACCGTGGAGCAGCTGCTCCAGCACACCTCCGGCATCCCCGAGTCCTACTCCCCCGAGCACGGGGCCGACCCCCTCGACTTCACCACGCGCTACTCGCCGTTGGAGATGGTGAAGCTGAGCCGCACGTGGCCCCGTACGGGAGAGCCTGGCGAGAAGTACGTCTACACCAACACCAACTACTTCCTCCTCGGCCTGATCATCGAGGCGGTCACGAAGCACCCGGTGGCCACCGAGTTCGAGCGGCGCATCTTCGACCGCGTCGGCATGGACGACACCTACCTGCCGGTCACGTGGCCCGGCGCCATCAAGGGCCCGCACGGTCACGGTTACCACCCCGGCAAGGACGGCAAGCCGGTCGACGCCGACCGGCTCAACATGAGCTACGGGTACGCCGCAGGAGGCGTCATCTCCACGGCCGACGACATCACCGCCTTCCACCGGGCGTACGCCGGGGAGAAGCTGCTGTCGAAGGAGCTGAAGGACGCCCTGAACGCCGGCCGGCCGCCCATGGACCCCAGCCGGCCGCTGCCCGAGCCGCCCTGCGGACGCGACGGCGGCTACGGTCTCGCGAGGGGCGGCTCGGCCGGCTTCAACGCACTGACCTTCCTGTCACGGGACGGCCGTGTACAGCTCGCCATGTCCGTCACGGCGGAGACCGCCTTCAACGACCCCGCCCTCGAACCCCAGATCAAGAAGGCGGCGGAAGCGGTGCTCTGCCCCGGCAAGTAAACCCCTGCGGGAGCGAAGCATCAGCCCGGCTCGTCACGGAGCACGTGCGAGCAGCGTACCGAAGTCCGGTGACGATTGGCCCGGACTCGGCGACCTGACCAGGGCCTGATCAGCCCGGCGGACCGGCTCGTGTATTTCTCCTGATACGGCAGGCCCCGGCGGATGAGTCCGCCGGGGCCCGAGGTGACACGTGTGCTACGCCGTGCGAACCCGCGCCGGCTGAGGCAGTGTGAAGCCCTTGACGAACAGCCAGACGGGCAGCACCAGGACTTCGAACAATCCGCCGGGAGCCAGCATGAGCATGCCCGGCATCGTGTCCGTGTCCAGGACGCCGAGGAGCTCCAGCGGCACCCCCAGCAGAAGCAGCACGTAGCCGGCGAATCCAAGCAGCGCGATGGACCGGGGAACGATTCTCGAGACGAACAGCAGATAGGTGAACACCAGGCCGCCGATGCCCGTGGGGATGTACACCCACAACATCGTGTTGGGGACGGCCTGCAGCTGGATCAGCAGGTAGAGGGCGCAGGCGGTCACGACCGTGCATTCGGCGATCCGCATGATCGGATACCAGCGGGCCAGTTTCCGGTTGAAGCCCTTGAGGACCTGATAGCTGAGCAGGCCGATTCCCACCACGGCCAGGCCGGAGCTGATCGAGAGTGCGACGCCGGCGGTCAGTGCCGTTTTCCCGGAGGCGCCGGCGATGAATTCCTGGGTGAGCGCATTGCCGAAGATGGCCGAGACCATCTGGAAGACGAACAAGGCTCCTACCGCGACCGCGATCTTCCGTGGTGACATGACTGCACTGTCCTTTCCAGGTTTTGTGGGGATGAGAAGCCCGCCTGCCGGCACGCTCTACGGAGCGTCGTCGAGCGGCGCGATGGAGATCACTTCGATGTTGACCGAGGTCAGATGGGCCAGAACCCCGTGCAGATGAGAGGCGTCACGGATGCTGCCGGCCAGGCGGGTGACGCCGTCGCTCGCGTGGTCGATGGTGAAGTCGTCGAGGAGCGGCCGCAGGAGCCGGGCGCTGACCCGGCCTCGGATCACGATCTCGTGCGTGGCTGGCTGGGACATGGCTCGATCATCACGATGAGCGGCATGACCCGGCCTCACCCGGCTCTCCATCTCACCCGGGTGAGAGGAGGGCGGTAGGTTCTTGAAGGTGACCTCGACGTGGGGGATGAGCCTGGCCGCGACCAAGCTGCGGCCGCCTCTGCCGCCCGGCCAGCTTGTTCGCCGGTCCCGGCTCGACGACATCCTCGACGCCGGTGTCGAGGGCCAGGCCCGCCTGGTCCTGGTGAGCGCGCCGGCCGGATCGGGCAAGTCGACCCTGCTGGCGTCATGGCTGGCCGGCCGCCCGGAAGCCGTCGCGTGGCTGCAGGCGGAGGAGAGCGATTCCGACCCGGCCCGGTTCTGGTCCTACCTGGTCGAAGCCATCGGGCAAGCCCGCCCGTTCGCCGCGGGCGACGTGAAGTCGGCCGTGGTCGGCTCGAACGGCGACGACCTCGTCGTGGTGTCCGCTCTCGTGAACGAGCTCGCCGACGCCGCCGAACCGCTGGTCGTGGCCATCGACGACTACCACCTGATCGACAACGGCAGCGTGCAGCGTGGCATGGAACGCCTCATCGACCTCTGCCCGCGCCAGGTCACCATCGTGCTGTCCACCCGGATCGATCCGCCCTTCCGGCTCGGCCGGCTACGCGTACGCGGTCAGATCGCGGAGATTCGAGGCGCCGATCTACGTTTCGACGCCGACGAGGCCTCCGGCTTACTCGGCTCCGCGGTGCGATCGCTCGACCGGGCTCGTCTCGATCAGCTCTGCGGCCGTACCGAGGGCTGGGCGGCCGGGCTCGTACTCGCGGGTCTTTCTCTTGAACGGGCTGCCGACCCCGGCGAGTTCGTCGAGGCGTTCCGTGGCGACGACCAGCTCGTCGTCGAGTATCTCCGCGACGAGTTCTTCGCCGCGGTCGACGCGGACGACCGCCGGCGCCTCCTGGAGACCTCGATCCTCGAACAGCTCAGCGGCGCCCTCGTCGATTCCGTCACCGGCGCGACCGGCGGTGCGAAGTGGCTGCTCGACACCGCGGGCACGAACCAGCTGCTGATCGGTCTCGACCGCACCCGCACCTGGTTCCGCTACCACCACCTCCTGCGCGATCTGCTTCGGCTCGAAGCACACCAGACGTTCCCGGAGCGGATCCCCGGCCTCCACGCGCGCGCCGCTGAGTGGTACGAATCCCAGGGCGACCACGGTCAGGCGATCGTTCATCGGCTGGCCGGCGGTGAGGCCCGCCAAGCGGCCCGGCTGCTGCTCGTCCACGGACCGCGCCTGCTCGCCGGTGGCCAGACCGAAACCCTCCGGGGCTTCCTCGACCAGCTCGGCGACGTGGCGAAGACCGTGACGTGGTGCGCTCTGCTGTACGGCTGGTGCGAATACGTCGGCGGGCGTTATTCGCGGGCGCAGGAATGGCTCGACACCCTGGTCGAGGTGGCGCCGGAGGGCTTCGACCACACCCCGGCGATCTCTCTGCGCATGAACATCTCGCTCGCCCGGGGCGACGTCACCACCGCGCTCGGCACCGCTCGGCAGGTGACCGCGACCGAGCACCTGATGTCGCACTCGTGCGATCTCGCGACCGCCACCGGCGCGGCCTACGCCTGGGCGGGGCAGGCCGGCGAGGCCAGGCAGGCCCTCAGGTTCGCGGCGGAGAAGGCCGCTGCAGAACGGTTTCCGACAGCACACGTCCTGTCCCTCGTGTACCAGGCCATCGTGGAGTTCGATGACGGCTCCCCGGCGAGCGCTCAGACCGCCGCGTCCACAGCTGTGGACACCGCCCAGAATTTCGGGCTGGCCGCCTATCACGGTGTCGCGCCCGCGTACGCGATTCGAGCGCGAACCGGCGGCGACCCCGTTCGCGCGCACGCGGACGCGTCGCAGGCCCTGAGCCTGGCCAGACGGGCGTCCACCGATCTGGCGCTCGGTTTCGTCCTCACGGCCTGCGGCGACACGCTCATCGGCCTGGGCGACACCGCCGGTGCGCCGCTCCTCGCGGAAGCCCGGTCCGTCCTGGCGCGCTGCCCTGACCCCGGCGTCGCCGGCCGCTATCTGGCTCGCACCGAATCCCGCCACGGCCTCGCCGAGGCCGGGGGCGGGAGCGGCCGGGCCGCCGTGCTCATCGAGCAACTGACCGATCGGGAGCTGGCCGTCCTGCGGTACCTGCCGGCGAGCATGTCGCAACGCGACATCGCGTCGGAGCTGTACGTGAGTCTCAACACCGTGAAGACACATTGCCGCTCGATCTACCGCAAACTCGGCGTCGGCGACCGCAAAGCCGCCATCCAGGCAGCCCGCGACCTGCACCTCCTCTAGGGCCGACTAGGGTTCGCGGGCGTAGCGGGGTGCGTGTGGCCGGTACTCGCCGTGCTGCTCCGCCTCGCGCAGGGCGTCGAGGAAGGAGCCGGGGCCGTCGAAGTCGGGCATCTCCAGGTAGGCGGCCCCGACCCCGGCCGGGTCGTGCGCGTCCGAGCCCACCGTGCCGGGCAGTCCGTACGCCGCCGCCGTCCGCCGCGCCGCCCGGTTGTGCTCCTGGTCGGCGACCTTGGCGTTGAACACCTCGACCGCGTCGATCAGCCCGGCGCCGCACATCGCGTCCAGCTCGGCTCCGACGCCGGAGCGCAGCGGGTCGTACGGGTGCGGCGCGCACACGAGCCCGCCCTGCGCGCGGATCCGCCGGACCACCTCGCGGGCCGCCAGCACGTACGGCACCCGTTCGGTGAGGAACAGCCCGATCAGCTCGCCTGAGCCGGTGCGGATCTCCTCGCCGGGCACCACCCGCGCCCCGACCGCCCTGGACAGCCGCTCCGCCGTGCCCTCCAGGTGGTTGTGCTCGGTGAGGCACACGACGTCGATCCGGTGGGCCGACACTCGCTCGGCCAGCTGGTCGAGGGTGGTGACGGCGTCACCGGACGCGACGGTGTGCACGTGGCAGTCGACGCGCACCCACCCCGGGCGCACGGGGCGCGAGGTGTCCGGCGGGGCGATCACGGCGCGCGTGCCACGACCGCGCCCAGCGATCACGGCGTACGCTCCTCGACCGCGCGCCCGTCGTACGCCTCCGCCGGGACCGGCCGCCTCGGGGTCCTGCGGCGGGCCCCGAGCGAGGCGAACACGGCGAGCACGGAGACGGCCGCCAGCACCCCCAGCGTGAGCCGGTAGCCGGTGACCAGGTGGGCGACGTCCCCCGGGGAGACGCGTGACAGGGTCCCGGCGAAGACCTCGGGCCGCAGGGAGGCCGGCAGCGGGCCCGTGACGAGCGACAGGGCCAGCGCGGTGCTCACGACGACGCCGGTGTTCTGCACCATGAGCCGCATCGCGTTGACGATGCCGACCCGGTGCGCGGGCAGCTCGTCCAGCAGGGAGGTGGCGGTGGCGGGCATGAACATCCCGGCACCCGCCCCCACCAGCACCATCCCCACGCAGATCGGCGCATACCCCACGTCAACCGAAATGTACGACATAAGAACCACGAGCCCGGCCGTACCGACGACGTTGCCGAGCAGGGCCGTCACCCGCGCGCCCAGCCACAGGTGCAGCGGCCCCGCGCACATCGAGGCGACCATCATCGCGACCGACAGCGGCAGCACCTTCAACCCGGCCGACACCGGATCCTCGCCGTGCACCGCCTGATAGAACAGCGCGATCAGCAGGACGACCGCCATCCTGCCCACCGTGCTGAGGAACGAGGCCGTCAGGTCGAGCGCGAACACCCGGTCGGCGAACAGCCGCACGTCGACCACCGGATGACGGCTGCGCCGCTCGACCACGACGAACACCGGAACGAGCACGACGAACAACCCGATCCCGCCCAGCACCACCGGGTCGGTCCAGCCGCGGTCGGCGGCCTGCGACAGCCCGAACAGCAGCCCGCCCAGCGACACCAGCACCAGCAGGTTGCCCGGCAGGTCGATGCCGCGCTCCCCGGTGGAGGCCCCGGCGCGGCGCAGCGTGACCGCGCCCCAGATCAGGCAGAGCACGCCCAGCGGCACGTTGTACCAGAACACCCATTCCCAGCCGAACCGGTGCGTCAGGAACCCGCCCAGCGTGGGCCCGGCCAGCTGGGCGACCGAGAAGGAGGCGATGTAGATGCCCATGCCGCGGCCGAGGTGCCGGCGAGGGAAGGCGTCGGTGAGCAGCGCGGCGCTGTTGGTCAGCAGCATCGCGCCGCCCGCGGCCTGCACGACCCGCAGGCCCACGACGTACCAGTCGCTCGGGGAGAAGCCCAGCAGCAGGCTGGCGCCGGTGTAGGTGGCCAGGCCCCACAGGTACATGGAGCGCCGGCCGAACATGTCCGCCAGCCGCCCGAACACCACCATGAGCACGGTGTTGGCCAGCATGAACGACAGCAGGATCCAGCTCGCGGCGGCGGCGCCCGAGCGGAAGTGCCGTACGACCTCGGGCAGCGCCACGTTCAGCGAGCTGCTGCCGAGGGCGGTGACGATGCTCGCCAGGCTGACCACCGACAGCACCCGCCACGCGTAACGCAGCCGCGCCCGCTCATCCAGCTCATCCTGCTCAGGAGCAGGCGTTCGTTCCGGCATCGTCAGTACGTGATCAGGGAGCGGATCACGTCGCCCGACCCCATCGCGGTGAACGCCTCGCCCACGTCGTCCAGCGTGATCCGCCTGCTGATCAGCCCGTCCAGGTCGAGCCGCCCGGCCCGCCACAGCCGCAGCAGGCGGCCGGTGTCCGTGCGGACGTCGCCGGAGCCGTACAGGCAGCCGAGCAGCCGCCGCTCGGTCGCGAACAGCTCGGCGGCGCTGAACGACACCATGTCCTCGGCGCTGCCCGCGCCGACCACGACGGTGGTGCCGCCGCGGCGGGTCGCGTTCCACGCCTGCCTGATGGTCTCCGAACGGCCCACGACCTCGAAGGCGTAGTCGAACCCCCGGCCCTCGGTCAGCTCCTTGACCGCCGCGTCCAGCTCGTCCGATGTGGCCGTGTGGGTGGCGCCGAACCTGCGCGCCGCCGCCAGCTTGTCCGGCACACGGTCCACGGCCAGCACGGGGGCGGCCGCGGCCAGCGTGGCGCCCTGGATCACGTTGATCCCGACGCCGCCGCAGCCGATCACGAGGACCGACGCGCCCGGCCGTACCCGGGCGGTGTTGACCACCGCGCCGACGCCGGTCAGCACCGCGCAGCCGACCACCGCCGCCACGTCGAACGGCACGTCGTCCGGGATCGGGATCGCCGCCCGGGCGTCCACCACGGTCTCCTCGGCGAAGCAGCCCACGCCGAGCGCGGCGTTGACGGGCTCGCCGCCGAGCCGCAGCGTGGGCTCTCCGGTGGGGCGGACGCTGACGCACAGGTTCGGCTGGCCGCCCAGGCACAGGTAGCAGGTGCCGCAGGGCGGGATCCAGGACAGGATCACGTGCGTCCCGACCGGCGGGCCGGACACGCCGGGGCCGAGCTCGACCACCTCGCCCGCGCCCTCGTGACCGGGCACCAGAGGCAGTCGGGCGGGCAGCCGGCCCTCGCACATGGACAGGTCGGAGTGGCAGACGCCGGCGGCGCGCAGCCGTACCCGCACCTCTCCGGGACCTGGCCGCCGCAGGGTCAGCTCGTCGCTGACCTCGACGGGCTTGCCCGTCTCGCGCAGAATGACGCCTCGCATGTGTTCTCCCCCGGGGTTCAGAGCTGCACGGACGTGGTGGTGAGGAACTCCTCCAGCCCGAAGCGGCCGTACTCGCGGCCGTACCCGGACTGCTTGAAGCCGCCGAAGGGCGCCAGGGGGTTGTGCGCGCCGTCGTTGACGCGGATCTGCCCGGCGCGCAGCCGCCTGGCCACGCGGTGGGCGCGCTCGGGGTCGGCGGCGCGCACGCCCGCCGCCAGCCCGTACGCCGTGCCGTTGGCGATCCGGACCGCCTCGTCCTCCCCGTCGTAGGGCAGGACGACCAGGACAGGCCCGAAGATCTCCTCCTGGGCGATCCGCGACTCAGGTGTGACGCCGGTCAGCACGGTCGGCCGCACGTAGAAGCCACGCTCCAGCCCCTCGGGCGCGTCGGGGCCGCCGGTCAGGATCGTCGCGCCGTCCTCCGCCGCCGCACGCAGATGATCGCGTACGCGCTCGCGTTGCGCGGCCGAGACCAGCGGCCCGAGCCGCGTGCCGGGGTCGCGGGGATCGCCCGTCGTGTACGTCAGCGCCTCCTCCGCCGCGAACCGCTCGGCCTCCGGCAGCCGCTCGCGCGGGACCAGCAGCCGGGTCAGCGCCGAGCAGGTCTGGCCCGAGTTGAGGTAGCAGGCGCCGACGCCCTTGCGTACGGCGTCCTCGAACCCGGCGTCGTCCAGGTCGTCGAGCAGCACGTTCGCCGATTTGCCGCCCAGCTCCAGCGCGGTGCGCTTCACCCCCGCCGCGGCCAGCTCGGCGACCCGGCGGCCGGCCCGCGTGGAGCCGGTGAACGAGATCATGTCGACCAGCGGATGCGCGGCCAGCGCCTCCCCCGCCTCGGGCCCGGTGCCGGAGACCAGGTTGAACACGCCCGGCGGGAACCCTGCCTCGTGCAGCACGTCGGCCAGCACGAACGCGTTGAGCGGCGTGACCTCGCTCGGCTTGAGCACCACCGTGCACCCCGCGGTCAGCGCCGGGGCGACCTTGGCCGCGATCTGGTGCAACGGGTAGTTCCACGGGGTGATCGCGCCGACCACGCCGATCGGATCCCGGTACACCACCGAGCCGCCGACGCGCTCCTCGAAGCCGAGGCCCGCCGCCAGCTCGGGCATCGAGGCGAACGTGCGGATCGGCGACCCCACCTGGATGAGCCGGGCCAGCGGCAGCGGCATGCCCAGCTCGTCCACGATCATGCTGGCGAGCTCTTCCGACCGTGTCCGCAACGCCGCCGCCACGGCCGCGCACAGCTCGGCCCGCTCGGCGGCAGGCCGGGCCGACCAGGCGGGCAGCGCGGCGGCCGCCGCCTCCACCGCCCTGGCCACGTCCTTGGCGCCGCCGCGCGGGACCTCGTCGAAGGCCTCCTCAGTGGCGGGGTTCACCACCTGTATCGCCGTGCCGCCGCTGGCCGGCACCCACTCACCGGCTACATAGATTCGATGTGGCATGACCCACCTCAATTATGGGAGTCAGATTCTAGATTCGGATTCTAGATTCACTCCACCCCGCCGTCCAGGGCGTCGAAGCGGGCGAACTCCTCCCGGAGCTCCATCGCACGGACGCGGGCGCCCCGGTTCGGGACGCCCGCGCCTCCCGGCGTCAGAAGTCGTCGGCGGTGCGGATCCGGTCACGGACCCACACACCGGCCTCCTTGAGCCGGCCCGTCCCGGCGAACGAGCCGTTCGGGCAGGTTCCGGTGGTGAAGACGGCGCCCGTGCGGAAGTCGTCGGAGAAGTTCCAGTTCACCCAGCTGACCTTCTTCTGGGCCAGCAGGTCGAGGTACTGCTGTGACCTGGTGAAATTGTTGGCTCCGTCGCCGGACGCGGTCTGGGTGCCGAACTCGGTCACGAAGATCGGCAGCACGTCGGCGGCCCTGGACAGCGTGTTCAGGTACTCGGTGCCGTGCGAGGCCGCGTAGAAGTGGAAGGTGTACATGATGTTGGCCGCGTTGACCGGGTTGTTGACGATCTCGGTCTCGTTGCCGCCGTCGGAGACGCCGAGCGACGACCACGCGCGGGTGCCGATCAGGACCGGGGCGTCGGGGTCGTGCTGCCGGATCACCGGGATGAGCTGGTGCGCGTAGTCGCGGATGACGGACCAGGTGACGCCGTTCGGCTCGTTGGCGATCTCGTACAGGACGTTCTTCTTGCCGTTGTGCCGCTGGGCGATCTCGGTGAAGAACGTCTTGGCCCGGCTGAGGTTGTACATCGGGTCGCCGGGGTCGAGCATGTGCCAGTCCACGATCGCGTACATCCCGCGGGCGGTGGCCATCTCGATCAGGGAGTGGACGCGGTCGGTGAACAGCCGGGGGTTGGTCTCGTAGCCGTCCTCCTGGATGTACATCGAGATGCGCAGGACGTCGGCGTTCCAGTCGGTCGCCAGCGCGTCGAGCGAGGCGTTGTTGAGGCACTGGTTGTACCACTGGATGCCGTGGCTGCTCATACCGCGCAGCTGGATCTGCTTGCCGCTCTCGTTGCAGAGCTTGATGCCGCACACCCGCAGCTGCCCGTTGGCCTGCACCGGGGTGCCGCCGCCCCCGCCACCTGCGGGAGCGCCGTAGACCTCCATCTCCCACAGGGAGTAGCCGTACGGGGTGCCGCGTTGCGTGCCGTACACCCGTACGTACCGGCCGCTGCCGCTGACCGTGAGGTCGTCGGTCGCCCCGTCGCCGGCGGCGGTGGAGTAGACGTCGCTCCAGGTGGAGCCGTCGGGCGAGGTCTGCACCCGGTACGCCGTGGCGTAGGCGGCCTCCCAGGTCAGCCGTACCCGGGAGACCGTGTGCGCGGAGCCGAGGTCCACGCGGATCCACTGCGGATCCACCCCCTCGGCGCTGGCCCACCGCGTGGCCGCGCTGCCGTCCACGGCCTTGCCCGGCTCCAGGCCGGCGGCCTCGACCGAGGATGCCGTCACGGCTTTGCCCTGTGACACCAGGGGGTCGGCCGCCGCCTGCCGCGCCCCGGCCGCGCTCGCGCCGGACGGCACCAGCAGCGGCACCACCACCAGCGCGGCCACCACCGCGAAGATCCTCGCTACTGAACTACGCCTCACGAACCACTCCGATTCTCCGAGGGAACACCGGCCGGGGCAGGCGCGCGCGCCGCCTCCCCACCCAGTTAGTTAAGTTTCTTAACTTGCGGCGCAGCATAAATTGACACCGAACCTTGCACAAGGCCCAAAGTTTCAGCAAGGGCACTCCGATGGCGGAGGTGGCTGGTCAGCGGCCGGTGGATCCGTCGATCTGCTCGCGGAGGATGTCGGCGTGGCCGGCGTGCCGGCCGGTCTCTTCGATCATGTGCACCAGGACCCAGCGCATCGACGGCGCCGGCCCTGGGCGCGCGGGCCGCGCAGCGGGAAGGGCCAGGTCCGGGCAGGCGTCGATGACCTGGTTCGCTCGCTCGACGGTCTTCCGGTAGTCGGCGAGCACGCCGTCCACGGTGTCCGCCGCGGACGGCCGCATGGTCGCGGCCCAGTCGCCGGCGTCCTCGCCGAGGAAGTAGAACCGTTCGACGAACGCCAGGTGCCTGAGCAGCCCGAGCAGGTTGGTGCCCGAGGGCACTCCGCCCGTTCTGACCTGCGGCTCCGGCGCGCCCGCGACCTTGTCCGCGATCGCGTTCCGCAGATAGTCGAGGAAGCCCCGCAGGGTGGCCTTCTCGTCGGCGCCGGTCCGCGGCGGCGTGATGTCCTTCGTCCGCTGCGTACGGTTTTCCGGCATGGAGTCACTCCGTTCCGAGGGCTCGCTGGACGAGCAGGACGTTGTCGATGACGGTGGCGCTCTCGCCGGCGGGTCCGGTGGCCTGGCGGCGGGGCATGTCGGCGCGCAGGACGGACCAGCGCGCGGGGTCGAGGTCGAGCTCGGTGGCGACCTCGGTGGGGGTGGGGTGCTGGACACCGGGGTCCTGGTTCCAGGACCAGGGCGCGGTGGAGCCGTGGTCGACGATCAGCAGCAGCCCGCCGGGGCGCAGGGCCTGCGCGGCGGTGCGCAGGACCCGGCTGCGTACCAGCGCGAACGGGGTGTGGAAATACTGGGCGGAGACGAGATCGAACCGGCCGGCCGGGAAACTGCCGGCCAGGTCGTGCTGCTCGGTGGTGACCCGGTCCGCGAGGCCGAGATCGCGGGCGCGTTCCCGCACCTGTTCGACGGCGGTGGCGGAGATGTCCACCGCGGTGACGTGCCAGCCCTGCCCGGCGAGCCAGATGGCGTCGCCGCCGGCGCCGCAGCCCAGGTCCAGGGCGGTGCCGGGGAGCAGCGGCGCGGCGGTCTCGGCGAGCAGCGGGTTGACACGCCCGTCCCAGGCACGCCGGGTGCGGTAGTGCCGTTCCCAGAACTGCTCGGCGTCCTCGTCCTGCGCGCCCTGGTCGTCCGTGGCGGCGTCGGGTCGTCGGGTGGAATCCATCGGTGTTGCCCCCTTCATGGCCTGGCCAGTCAGGCCAGCATCGCCACCGCCGTTTCCCTCTTGCAAGAAAAGTTGCGGATCCGCATCATCGGAGTCATGGACAACCCCGCAGTAGACGTTCTGGCCGGAGTCGGTCCGCGGCTGCGCGCCCTGCGCCGGGCGCGGAACGCCACGCTGGCGGCGCTGGCGGATGAGACCGGCCTCACGGCGAGCACCCTGTCCCGCCTTGAGAACGGCAAGCTCCGCCCGACGCTGGAGCAGCTGCTGCCGCTGGCCCGGGCGCACGGCGTCCCGCTCGATGACCTCGTCGCGGCCCCGCCCACCGGCGACCCGCGCATCCACCTGCGGCCGGTACGGCGATCAGGGCTGGTGATGGTGCCCCTGACCAGGCGGCCCGGCGGCATTCAGGCCTACAAGGTGATCTATCCGCCCGCCGGCCTGGCGTCCACGATGAGCCTGCGAACCCACGAGGGCTACGAGTGGTTCTACGTCCTCAACGGACACGTCAGGTTCGTGCTCGGCGAGCAGGAGTTCCGGCTGGGCGTCGGCGAGGCCGTGGAGTTCGACACCCGCATCCCGCACTGGATCGGCAGCGCCGACGACCAGCCGGCGGAGCTGCTCACCCTGTTCGGCGCACAGGGAGAGCGTGCCCATCTGGCACCGTCCAAGTGATCACACCGCGTCCTGACCCGGCAACGCATGCACCTGGATATGCGGCAGATACGCTGCCTTGATCCCGGCCGGGCGCTACTGGGGCTGGTCAGGCGCCTCGGTGAGGCCGTAGTAGACGCGCGGGGCGCCGTCCAGCCGGATCTTGACCTTGCCGTCGCGGACGGTGAGCCGCCGCTCCCTGCCGATGCAGTCGAGCTCCCTGACCGAGCCGCCGGCGGCGGCCACCTTCAGCTCCGTCTTGGTCGGCCAGCCGTCCACCCACGGCTCCGGCGCGGCGAACCACGTGGAGCCCGCCGCGTGGTCGGTGTTGAGCAGGTAGCCGTCCTTCCTGCTCCACAGGATCCAGACGGGTCCTTCCGGGGTGCTGAACAGCAGGCCCTTCAGGTCGGGGTCGGCCGGCTGGAGCCGGCGCACGAACGTCGCCTGGTCCAGCACCTGCGCGGCGGTGGCGTAGGCGAGCATGGACGGCTTGGCGCTGGTGTCGCGGTTCATGAGCCCGTAGTGGTACTCGGGGTTGGCCGGGTCGGCCATCTGCGGCTTGCCGAGGACGCTGTCGTGCAGCTGGTACCAGTTCACGCAGCGCACCCCCTCGGCCTTGGCCAGCGCCAGGGTGAGCAGGACGTTCTCCGCGGCCTGCCGGTAGGTGTCGTGCCACCAGCTGTTCGGCTTCGTGCAGGCGTAGGCCTCGGTGAGCCACACCTCCTTGTGCCCGTACTCGGTGATCATCTCGCGGGCCTTGCGCAGGCCGCCGAGGAAGTTCCAGTACGAGCCGTTGTTGCCTTGCGTCCACTCCTCGGGAGGCGGCGCGTAGTCCGGTGTGAAGTTGCCCCTGCCCGGGTGGAAGGCGAACCCGTCGATGAGGTCCCAGCCGCCGGCGTCGTGGAAGTTCTTGGTCCAGACGTGATCCATGCCGGCCAGGCCCGCGTTGAGCACCTTGGTGCGCGCCCCCGCGGCGGTGAGCCGGTCGCGTACCGGGCGTAATCCGTCCCGCACGTAGGCGGCGGCGGTCTCGCCGCTCATCCACGGCTTGTTCACCTCGTTGGCGACCTCGAAGTAGTCGGCGCCCGAGCCGATCGCCTTCTGCGTGTTCGCGTCGGCCCAGGCGGCGACCTCGGCGGCCGTTCCGCCCAGGGGGATCCCGGCGAGCTCGATGTTGTGCGTCATCCCCGCCGCGTCGAGGGCGGCGGGCGGGAGCCCCGGCCCGCCGTCGTAGGAGATGCGGACGCGCTGGATGCCCAGGCGTTTCATGAGTCCCACGACGGCGGCGGCGTCGGGCTTGAGCAGCCAGGGGTAGTTGGCGATGCCGAACATGCTGCCGGCTCCCGCCTGGTAGGTGTGCGGCGGCAGGACTGCGAGGTTGGTGCGGGCGAACGCGCTGTCGGCGCCCGCGGTGGCGCTCACCTCGGTGAACACGATCCCGCGGGGCGGCGAGGTGACGGTGAAGGTCTGCCGCCACGCGGCTCCCGCCGCGACCGTGCCGGTCACGCTGCCCCTGGCCAGCGTCCTGCCGTCGAAGTCGCGCGCCCACCACGACAGCTTCACGCTGCGGGCGGCGCTGCCCCCGTTGGCCACCTCCGCGTGCAAGGCCATGGTCTGGCCGCCGGCGTCCCAGAGGGAGAAGGGCTGGTCGGTCCAGACCTCCACGCCGAGGGGCAGCCCGGCGCCCATGGTGCCGCCCGCGGCCGGGCGCATCGAGCCGAGCACGAGGTCGGCCTCCGTCACGGCCGCGCTCGCGGTGCCGACGCCCGGTGCGTGGATCCAGGTGGCGTTGGTCCAGGCAGGGGTGGTGGTGGCCAGGCGGAAGTAGGCGCGGGTGTCGGCCCAGGTCTCCTGGTAGACGACCCCGGCATTGCTCTCGTACGGCACTCCGCCCCCGGCGTCCCGGCTCCACCTCGTCAGCGCGGCGAAGGACTCGGGCGCCGACGGCGAGACGACGGTGCGGCCGAGCATGAACCCGGCGGGGGTCAGCGTGGCCGAGCCGCCGACCTCCCAGCGAAGCTTGGCCCGGTGCGGCGCCACGCGGAAGACGCCGCGGACCGTGATCCCCCCGGCCGTGCTGGGGAGCGTGTAGTCGACCTGGATGGCCTGCGCGCCGTCCTGAAGCGTGACGAGCGACGGCGTTCCGCCGGTGGTGCGCTGGATGCCGGCGACGGAGTCCTTGGCCATGAACCCGGTGAGCCTGACCCGTTCGACGCCGCCACCGTCCAGGACGGTGATCCCGCCATCGGTGCCGGCGGTCAGCGTGATGCCGTCGGCGGAGATCGAAAGGGCGTCGGCCTGGGCCTGCGCCGTGGGCAGCAACGCTCCTGTGAGCCCGGCGGCCACGGCTCCGCCGAGGAAGCGGCGTCGGGGGATGTCAGACATGAAGATCTCTTCCCTGTCGACCTAATGCGGATTAGGGAAGTGTGTACTCCGGCCGGATCGGGAGTGTCAAGGGTGGCGTGTGCGCGTCACGTAATCTTCCGGTAACACCTTGACACCCTCTTCTAATGCGGATTAGATGCCTCCTAATCCGCATTAGGCCAGAGGAGAAGCCATGGATGTATCAGCCTCCAGAAAGTGGATGGCGGGGGCGCTCGTGCTCGCCGCCGCGACGGCGGGCTGCTCGTCCGGCTCGCCGGGTGAGGACTCGGGCACGACCGCCATCACCGTGGCGGGCATGCCTCCGACCACCGCCGCCAAGACGCGCAAGCAGTTCCTCGACGCGGTCGCCGCGTTCGAGAAGGCCAACCCTGCCATCAAGATCAAGCCGACCGACACGCAGTGGGACGCCAGGACGTTCGCGACCAGGCTGGCCGGCGGGAGCGCGGAGACGGTGCTGACCGTGCCGCTCACCGAGCCGCCGGGGCTCATCGCCCGGCGGCAGATCGCCGACCTCAGCGCCGAGATCAAGACCCTGCCGCACGCGCAGGACTTCGACCCGCGCGCGCTGGCCCCCGCGACCGGCCCGGACGGCAAGGTCTACGGCCTGCCCGTCACCGAGTACGCGCTGGGCCTGGTCTACAACCGCGCCCTGTTCACCAAGGCCGGGCTCGACCCGGACCGGCCACCGGCCACGTGGGACGAGGTCAGGGCGGCGGCCAAGAAGATCGCCGGGACGGGCGCGACCGGATACACGCAGATGACGGTCAAGAACACCGGCGGCTGGATCCTGACCGCGATGACCTACTCCTTCGGCGGGCGGATGGAGAAGCAGGAGGGCGACAAGTACGTGCCCTCGCTCCTGGACGGCCCGGCGGAGGCGGCGCTGCGGCACCTGTCCGCGATGCGGTGGCAGGACGACTCCATGGGCGCCAACCACCTGCGCACCCAGCAGGACGCGGAGCGCGACTTCGCGGCCGGCAAGATCGGCATGCTGATCGGCACCGTGAACAGCTACAACCGCTACACCACCCTCTACTCCGGCAAACCGGACGACTTCGGCATCGCGGCGCTGCCGCAGCAGGGCACCGGCAAGGCGACGCTGCTGGGCGGGCTGGTGGCGGCCGTCAACGCCAAGGCCACCGCCGCGCAGCGAGCCGCCGCGGTGAAGTGGATCGACTTCTACTACCTCAAGCCCAACTACGACCCGGCGGCCGCCGAGCAGCTGGCCGTGGCCAACGCGGCGGACAAGCTGGCCGTCGGCCTGCCCACGCTGCCCTTCTACGGCACGTCGGTGGCAGGCCCGGTGAACACCGCGATCGCCGGGCACGCGAACATCCCGGTGTCGAACTTCGCGCCCTACGTGAAGGACACCGACAAGCTGGAGTACGTCGTCGAGCCCCCCGTCGCCGCCCAGGATCTGTACGGCGCGCTCGACACCGCCGTGCAGGCCGTGCTGACCCGCAAGGACGCCGACCCGCGCGACGAGCTGACCAAGGCGGCGGCGCGCGTCGCGCCGCTGCTTGAGAAAGCACAGTGACCCGGGGAAGAGGCGTCGCGGCCGCGCTGTTCCTCGTCCCGACGGTGCTGGTCTTCGGCCTGTTCTCGTGGTGGCCGATCATCCGCAGCGTGGTGCTCGGGTTCCAGCAGACCAACCTGGTCGAGGCGGCGACGTTCGCGGGCCTGGACAACTTCCGCACGCTGCTCGCCGACCCCCTGCTGGGCATGGCGGTGCGCAACACGCTGCTGTTCACCGGCCTGGCCCTGCTGATCGGCTTTCCGCTGCCGATCTTCCTGGCGGTGCTGATGTCGGAGCTGCGGCGCGGCTCCGGGCTGATGCGGGTGCTGGTCTACCTGCCGGTGGTGGTGCCGCCGGTGGTGGCCGTACTGATGTGGAAGTGGTTCTACGACCCGGACTCCGGCCTGTTCAACCAGGTGCTCGGGCTGGTCGGGCTGGGGCCGTATCCCTGGTTGCAGTCCACGGGCATGGCGATGCCGAGCCTGGTCCTGGAGGCGACCTGGGCGGGCGCCGGCGGCGCCGTGCTCATCTACCTGGCAGCGTTGTCCGGCGTGCCCACCGAGCTGTACGAGGCGGCCGAGCTGGACGGCGCGTCGGTGTGGCGCAGGTTGTGGCACGTGACGCTGCCGCACCTGCGGCCCATCCTGCTGATCATGCTGCTGCTCCAGGTGATCAACACCTTCCAGGTGTTCACCGAGCCGTTCGTGCTGACCGACGGCGGGCCGGAGGACTCGACGGTCACGGTGCTGCTGCTGATCTACCGCTACGCGTTCGTAGGCGGCGACTACGGCACGGCGGCGGCGTTGAGCGTGAGCCTGGCCGTGGTGCTGGCGGTGCTGTCGGCCGGATACCTGCGGCTCACCAGAACGTGGGGGACGAAATGAGGGGAGTGATCTCCGACACCGAAAGGCGCGGGCGCGGGATGCGCCTCGGGCTGGGCACCACCCAGGTGCTGCTCATCGTGGCCCTGGTCCTGGAGGGCGCCGGGCCGATCTACTGGATCTTCAAGGGCGCGATCTCCTCCACCCAGGAGTCGCTGCGCCATCCGCTGGCCCTGTGGCCGGCGGACGTGCGCTGGTCGAACCTGGCGGAGGCGTGGACCACCCTGGAGGTCGGCCACTACCTGACGAACACCGTCGTCCTCGTCGCCGGCTCCTGGCTCACCCAGCTGTTCGTGGCGACGACAGGCGCTTACGCGCTGTCGGTCCTGCGGCCCTCCTACGGTAAGTACGTCTACGGCGCGGTGCTCGCGACGCTGTTCCTGCCGGGCACGGTCTCAATGGTCTCGCTGTACCTGACCGTCCTGGACCTGTCCATCGCCAACACGCCGTTGTCGGTGTGGCTGCCCGCCGGCGCGCACGCCTTCAACGTCCTGCTGGTCAAGCAGTTCTTCGACGGCATCCCCAAGGAGCTGTTCGAGGCGGCGCGCCTCGACGGCGCCGGGCCGTGGCGGGTCTTCACCCGGGTCGTGCTGCCCATGTCACGTCCGATCCTGGCCGTGGTATCACTGCTGGCTGTCATGAACGCGTGGAAGGACTTCCTCTGGCCCATGATCGCCATCACCGACACCGAGAGCCAGCCGCTGGCGGTCGCCCTGCCCCGGCTGGCGGACACCTCGGACCAGGCTCTGCTCATCGCCGGGATGCTCATCGCGATCATTCCGCCCGTCGTGGTGTTCCTGCTGTTCCAGCGGCAGATCATCCGGGGCATCGCGTTCACGGGGCTGAAGGGATGAGGGTCCTGGTCACCGGTGCGGCGGGGCGACTCGGCTCCGCCGTACTGACCGAGCTGGCAGCGCGCGGCATCGCCGTGACCGCGCTCGTCGAGCGGGATCCCGGACCGCTGACGGCGGAGCGGGTCGTCGTGGGCGACGCCCGCGACCCGGCCGCCGTCCGCTCGGCCCTCGAAGGGGCCGACGCCGTCGTGCACACCGCGGCGCTGCCCTCGCCCGAGATCGCGGCGCCCGAGGTGGTGTTCTCGGTCAACACGCAGGCGACCTTCGTCGTGCTGAACGAGGCGGGAGAGCAGGGGGTACGGCGGGCCGTGATCGCCAGCAGCCTGTCGATCACCGGCCTGCCCTTCGCCAGGTCGCGCCCGAGCCCGCCGTACCTGCCGCTGGACGAGCGGGTGCCACTCCAGATCGAGGATCCGTACGCGCTGTCCAAGCAGGTGGACGAGGCCACAGCGGCGATGATGCACCGGCGGCACGGCATGATCGTGGCCGCGCTGCGCTTCCCCTTCCTCGGCGACCGGGCCAGGCTCGCCGCGCACGCGGACCGGCTGGCCAGGGATCCCGCGGGCGGGGCCACGGAGATGTGGAGCTACCTCGACCTGCGCGACGCCGCGCGCGCCTGCCTGCTCGGGCTGACGGCCCCGCTGCACGGCGCGCCGATCATCTTCCTCGCCGCGCCCGAGACGCTCGTGACGACGCCCACCGAGGAGCTGCTCGCGACGCACCACCCCGGCGTCCCATGTCGTACGACGTTCCCCGGCAGGACAGTGGCCATCGACCTCGAACCGGCCAGGCGGCTGCTCGGGTTCACCGCCTTGCATCCGTTCCCAGAGGAGCGACAATCATGATCATGCCGGAGACGCAGGCGCCGTGGCAGGCCAGGGACGGGCTGCGCATCACCGGTGTCCGCACGATCGTCACCGCCCCGGGCGGGGTCCCGCTCGTCGTCGTACGGGTCGACACCTCAGAACCCGGGCTGTACGGCCTGGGCTGCGCCACCTTCACCCAGCGCTTCCACGCCGTGGTCGCCGCGATCGAGCAGCACCTCGCGCCCATGGTCATCGGCCGGCATCCGTCCGACATCGAGGACATCGGCCGGATGCTGCACTACTCCTCGTACTGGCGGGGCGGACCCGTGCACAACAACGCGCTGTCCGGCATCGACCAGGCGTTGTGGGACATCGCCGGCAAACGTTTCGGCGTCCCGGTGTACGAGCTGCTGGGCGGGCGGGTCAGGGCGGCCGCCGCCGTCTACACCGGGGCGCGCGGTGGCACGGTCGAGGAGTCGATCGAGCGGGCCGCCGCGCTCGCCGGGCAGGGCTACCGCTACGTGCGGCTGCAGGCGGGCGGGCCGGGGCTGGGCACGTACGGCGGCGCCGGCACGCCCGGCGGATATCCGGGCAGCCCCCATCCTGACGGCTGGGACGTCGGCCACTACCTGCGGACCACGCCGGCGTTGTTCGAGCGGGCCCGCGAGGTCCTCGGTGACGAGCTCGGCCTGCTGCACGACGCGCACAACCGGCTCACGCCCAAGGAGGCGGTGGTGCTCGCGCGGTCGCTGGAGCCGTACCGGCTGTTCTTCCTGGAGGACCCGCTCGCGCCCGAGCACTTCGACCGGCTGCCCGAGGTGCGGGCGGCGGCGCCGATGCCGATCGCCTCCGGCGAGCTGGTCTCCTCGGTGACCGACGCGGCGCGGCTCATCACCTCCGGCGGCGTCGACTACCTGCGCCTGCACGTCTCGGCCGTCGGCGGGCTGACGCCCGTGCGCAAGCTCGCCGCGTTGTGCGAGCTCACCGGGGTGCGGACGGCCTGGCACGGGCCGCCGGACGTGTCGCCGGTGGGCGCGGCGGCCAACGTCACGCTCGACGTCACCAGCCCCGCGTTCGGGATCCAGGAGGCGCATGTCTACCCGGAGACCGTGCACGAGGTGTTTCCTGGAACGTTGCGGACGGTCAACGGCTACATCGCCCCCTCCGAACAGCCCGGCTGGGGCATCGACCTCGATGAGAGCGCCGCCAGGCGATACCCGCCCGAGACGCATCTGCATGAGCGGTGGGCCGCGCGGGTGCGCAGGCCGGACGGCGGGCTCGAAGCTCCGTGATCCATTACTTCTTTGGAGATATGCCATGAGTCGCCCTCGTCAGGCGGACATCGCTCGGCTGGCCGGCGTCTCGCAGCCGACCGTGTCGCTGATCCTCGGCGGCACCGCCGCCGCCATGGGCATCGCCGCCGAGACCCAGCGCAAGGTCATGGAGGCCGCCGAGCAGCTCGGGTACGTGCCCGACCCCATCGCCACCCGCCTCGCCGCCGGGCAGAACAACCTGCTCGGCCTCTACACCTTCACCTCGACCTTCCCCACCGAGATGTCCCACGCCTATTACCCGTTCCTGGTGGGGATCGAGGAAGAGTCGGCGCGGCAGGGCTACGACCTGCTGATGTTCATCGCCTCCAGCGTCACGGGCGAGCGGCCGCACGCCCAGGTGCTCAACCGGGTACGCCTGGCCGACGGCTGCCTGTTCCTGGGCAGGCACCTGCCCGTGCGGGAGATGGACCGCCTGCTGGCCACCGATCTGCCGGTCGTCTACATAGGGCGGCACGACGAGTTCGGCGACCGCCTGCCCTACATCGGCGCCGACTACGTCTCCGCCGGCGCCGCCGTGGTGCGGCACCTGGCGGGGCTCGGTCACGAGCGCATCCTGTACGTGCGCGAAGCCGACGAGGCGATCACCTCCGTCGACAGGGAGACGGGCTTCAGGAGCGGCATGGACGAATGCGGGCTGGCGGCCACGGTGGTGCGTACCGACGGCGCCGACCTGACCCCCGACCGGTTGCGCACCTGGCGCGACCAGGGCGTCACGGCGATCGTCACGGAGGCCACCGACACCGACGCCGCCCACCGCGCCCTGCTTTCCGCTGCCGAGCAGGCGGGCTTCCGCTTTCCCGACGACCTCTCCCTGGCCACGCTCGGCGACCCCGGCGACCGCGCGGCAGGTCTCACCGGCTTCGCCATACCGCGCCGGGAGATGGGGGCCGCGGCCGTCCGCCTGCTCACGAAACTCATCGCGGGAGACCGTACGGCCCCCAGACAGCAGCTCATGACCTGCGCGCTGGAGCCGGGCGAAACCGCGGCCTCTCCCAAATAGCGTCCCTCCGCTTTGCCGACCCTCGAAAGGCACCACCCATGACCGACATCCTCATCGTCGGCGGTGGGCTCGGCGGCGTCGCCGCAGCCCTGGCCGCCTGCCGGGCGGGTCACGACGTCGTACTCACCGAGGAGACCGACTGGATCGGCGGCCAGCTCACCGCTCAGGCCGTGCCCCCCGACGAGCACCCGTGGATCGAGAGCTACGGAGCCACCGCGACCTATCGCGACGTACGCGGCTCCATCCGCGACTACTACCGGCACTGGTACCCCATGACCGGCGGCGCACGGCGCTGGCGCGAGCTGAACCCCGGTGCCGGATATGTCAGTAAGTTGTGCCACGAACCACGCGTCTCCCTGGCAGTCCTCCAGGCCATGCTGGCACCCCACGTGGCCGCCGGACGGCTGCGCCTCCTCCTCGAACACCGCCCCGTCGACGTCGAGGTGGACGGCGACCGGGTCAGAGCCGTCACGCTGCTGGACACCCGCTCCGGCGACGCGCACACCATCGCCGCCGCCTACGTCCTCGACGCGACGGAGACCGGCGAGCTACTCCCGCTGGCGAAGACGGAGTACGTCACGGGCGCCGAGGCCAGGAGCGAGCACGACGAGCCGCACGCGCCGGACGAGCACCAGCCCCTGAACATGCAGGGCATCACCTACTGCTTCGCCGTCTCCCACCACGAGGGCGAGAACCACGTCATCGACCGGCCCGCGGACTACGGATTCTGGCGCGACTACCGGCCGGACTTCTGGCCGGGGCCGCTGCTCGGCTTCAGCGCGCCGGACCCGCGCACCCTGGAGCCGGAGGCCCGCTGGTTCGACCCCAACCCGCCCGGCGACCCCCGCGGGGTGCTGGCCGACCAGAGCGCCCAGTCCGGGGACAAGGACCTGTGGATGTTCCGCAGGATCCTCGCCCGCGACCTGTTCGAGCCCGGTTTCGCCGCTTCCGACATCACCTTGGTGAACTGGCCGCTGAACGACTACTGGCTGCGCCCGATCATCGAGGTGGACGCCGAGAGCGCGGCGCTGGCGCACAGGGAGGCCAAGCAGCTGTCGCTGTCGCTGCTGTACTGGCTCCAGACCGAGGCGCCCCGTCCCGACGGCGGCACCGGCTTCCCCGGGCTCCGGCTCCGCCACGACGTGGCCGGCACCGCCGACGGGCTGGCCAAGTCCGCATATGTCAGGGAATCGAGGCGCATCCGGGCGGTCACCACCGTCACCGAGCACCACGTCTCCAGGGCCATCGCCGGCGACCGCGGCCCGCTGCGGCACCATGACTCCGTCGGGGTCGGCGCGTACCGCATCGACCTGCACCCGTCGACCGGGGGCGACAACTACATCGACATCGCCAGCGTGCCCTTCGAGATCCCGCTCGGCGCGATGCTGCCGGTCAGGATGCGCAATCTGCTGCCCGCCGGGAAGAACCTCGGGACCACGCACATCTCCAACGGGTGCTTTCGCCTGCATCCGGTGGAATGGAACGTGGGTGAGGTCGCGGGCCATCTGGCGGCGTACTGCCTGCGCCGGGGCGTCGAACCGCAGGAGGTCAGGGAGCGGCGGACCCTGCTGGAGGAGTTCACCGGGGAGCTCGACAAGACCGGGGTCGAGCGCCACTGGCCGGCGCCGGCGGGCTACTGATCCGCGCTCGGCGCCGTCGGGCCGCTGGACCCCGGGCTTGAGACTTTCCGTCCATCGGCCCTGCGCCATCAACGGAAAAGTCTCCGGGAGCGGTTCAACGACAGCCTTGAAGACATGAGTTCTCACGACCACGAACAGGCCGGTGGCGCGCCGCCCGCCACCGAGACATTCGTCCCGCGGCCGGCCTCCGCCGAAGCCCCGCCCGCCTGGCGGGAGCTGCTGGGCCGAGACCATCTCGGCGCGGCGATCGTGCTGGCCGGCGGCGTGCTGGCCGGCGCGATCAACATCTACCTGGCGGCGAGCCTGCTGCCGACCGCGGTGGCCGAGCTCGGCGGCGCCGGCTTCTACGCCTGGAACATGACGGTCTACCTGGTCGCCATGGTGATCGCGACGATGCTGACCGGCCGGTTCCTGTCCCGCTGGGGGAACGCCGGCGCCTACCTGATCGGCTTCGGCACGTTCACGGCGGGCTCGCTGGCCTGCGCGCTGAGCCCGGCGATGGCGGTGCTGCTGGTCTCCCGTGGCGTGCAGGGGCTCGGCGCCGGGCTGCTGTCCGGGCTCGGGTTCGCCGTCATCCGCTCGGCGCTGCCGCCCCGGCTCTGGACGCGCGGCACCGCGCTGATGTCGGCGATGTACGGCGTCGGCAACTTCGCCGGTCCGGCGCTCGGCGGCCTGTTCGCCCAGTTCGGGTCGTGGCGGCTGGCGTTCGCGGCGATGGCGGTGATCGGGGCCGGCTGCGGCGTGCTCGTCCCCCGCGTCCTGCCGCGCATCGAACACAGGGAGCGCGCGGGCGCGCGGGTGCCGATCCCGGTCGGGTCGCTGCTGCTGCTCACGGCGGCGGCCGGGGCGGTGAGCGTGGCGGGGGTGCTGCCGGGCACGCTCGCGAAGGTGGCCGGCATCGCGGCGGCGGTGCTGCTGATGGCCGGGTTCGTGGCCCATGAGCGGCGCAGCGGGCTGCGGGTCTTCCCGCGTACGACGTACCGGCGGGGTTCGTCGCTGAAGTGGATCTACCTGACGCTGGGCCTGCTGGCCTGCGGCGTCGCGGCCGAGTCGTTCCTGCCGCTGTTCGGCCAGCGGCTGGCCGGGCTGCCGCCGCTCGCGGCCGGGTTCTTCGCCGCGGCCATCTCGCTCGGCTGGTCGGTGACCCAGATCGGCAGCTCGTCGGTGACGGCGGAGCATGCGGTGCGGCGGCTGCGGGTGCTCGGCCCGGTGCTGCTCGCCGCCGGTCTCCTCGTCCAGGGGCTGCTGCAGCGCGCGGACACGCCGGGCTGGCTGGTGCTGGTCTGGGTGCCGGTGCTGTTCACGGCCGGTGCGGGCATCGGCCTGGCCTACCCGCACCTGTCGGTGGCCGCGATGTCCAGCACCCGGGATCCGGAGGAGGGCGGGCAGGCGGCCGCGGCGATCGCCACCGTGACGAGCCTGTCGATCGCGTTCGGCACGGCGGTGGCCGGGCTCCTGGTCAACCTGGGCGGCGCCTCGATGCTCGACGCGGCACGGTACGCGCTGTTCGGGCTCGCGCTCATCTGCGCGGCCGGCGCCTGGACCGCGCGCGCCGCCACCGGAGCACAGGCCCCGACGACATAACGTAATCGGACGGATCAGGGCCCCGGCCGGCGCGGCTGTGCCGCTCCCAACGGGCGCCAGCCGCGTTCGACCGACCGGCGGCATTGTTCGGGGGTGTCGCCCGCGCTGGTGAACAGGGCGGTCAGCAGCGGTACGCCATGGGCCAACGATTGACGGGGCAGGGGGCCGGTGACGACCAGTGACGCCAGTCCATGTCCGATGGTCCAGCTCTGCGTGGCCAGCTCCAGCGGGTCGATGTCGGCGCGGAAGCGGCCGGCGGCCGTGGCCCGTTCGACGGCCCGGACCAGACAGTGCAGCGTGTCATCCGCGGCCGCGGCATCCTCGAGCTCGAACCCGGCGTCGAACATGACCCGGTAGAGATCGGGACTGGCCATGGCGTTGGACAGGTATGCGGCGCCGAGAGCGGCCAGATCTCGTACGGGATCCTTCGAGGGCGAGACCGCGGCGAGGCGGGCGGCCAGGCGGGTGAAGCCTTCCTGCCGCATCGCCGTCCACAGGCCGTCCATGCCGCCGAAGTAGGTGTAGACGGCCATGGTGGACGCCCCGGTTCCGGCTACCAGTGAGCGCAGCGTGACCGGCTGCCGAGCGGCGAGCATCTGCGCGGCTCGGTCGATCAGCAGGGAGCGGACCGCCGGGTCCTTCATCCTCACCATGGCACCACAATACATAGCATTGCTATGTTATCTGTGAGTGCCGACCATTCTGAAGGAGCGGACATGACCGTGACGCTGGTCAACCCCGACGGGCTGCCGAAACCCGACGTCTACCGCCAGCTATCGATCGCCACCGGATCGAAGCTGGTGTTCCTGGCGGGCCAGGTGGCCCGCGACGCCCAGGGCCGGCCCGTCGGTGAGGGCGATCTGGCCGCTCAGGTGGAGCAGGCCTACCTCAATATCGGCACCGCCCTGGCCGGGGTCGGCGGATCATTCGATGACGTGGCCAAGCTGACCATCTACGTCGTCGGCTGGACCCCCGACAAGATGCCGCTGCTGGGCGAGGGGGTCGCCCGGGCGGCGGCCAAGCTGGGGATCGACCCGGTCAAACCGATCACGCTGCTGGGCGTTGCGGCGCTGGGAGAACCCGACCTGCTGGTCGAGGTCGAGGCCACGGCCGTCATCGACTGAGTCGAGGCGCCTCGGACACGCCTGCCGACGTCCCGGGTCGGCGGGCGTGACCACGTCAAACCGGGCTCATGCCGCGTGCTCTCATGAGCCGTACGTCAGCCGCCGCAGCGCGGTCTCGGCCGGTCCCCGTCGTCCGCGGAAGGCCGTGGCCAGCGCCACGGTGGTCAGCCAGACGGCCACGGCGATTCCCGAGGCGGCGGCGTCTCCGACCTTGGCGCCGAGACCGCCCGCGTACGGCGAGAACAGCGCCACGAAGATCACCGACTGCAGCAGGTAGCTGGTCAGCGACCACTGCCCGCACGCGACCAGGGCGGAGACCACCGGTCCCGGGATCCCGCGCCGCATCCGGCTCACGGCGAGCCCGACGATGGCCGCGTACCCGAGGCCGCCGGCGATGCCGGTCAGGCTGTGCAGCACGTACGCGGCCACGGAGACCGCCGTCGAGGGCGCCCAGGCCCGCGTGTCCACGAGCATCAACGGCAGCCCGCCGGCGACCGCCGCGCCCACGCCCACGATCGCGACCCGGGAGAGCAGCGGCCGATGAGCGTCCGGCTCTTCGAGCAGCCGCCGGCGGGCCGCCCAGATGCCGAGCAGGAACGCTGACACCACGCTGACCGCGAAGTAGGTGGGCGTCATCCCCGACCAGCCGATCAGCCTCATCACCAGCGCATCGATCGGGTCGGCCAGGCCGGCGGGGGTTTCGCCCTTGGGAGCGGAGACGGTGAGCAGGCCGAACCCGGCGAGGATGACGACGTGCAGGACCAGCCCGACGCCGGCGGCCCACAGCAGGGCTCGGTCCTGGCGCCGGACGAACCCGATGAGGACGAGCCCCACCAGCCCGTACGCGCCCAGGATGTCGCCGAAGAACAGCAGCAGCGCGTGGCAGAACCCGAACGCCAGCAGCCACAGGCTCCGGCGGCGCAGCACCCGCCGCGTCTCCGGCCAGCTCTTGCCCGCGGTGAGCTGCCGGTTGGCCAGCTGGGCGAGGCCGTAGCCGAACAGGGCGGCGAACATGGGCAGGGCCCGCCCGTCCACCAGCAGGATCTGGACCCCGGCGACCAGCCGGTCGGCGGGGCCGCCGTCGAGGGCGTAGCCGCGGAAGCCGGTCTGGTGGCCGGACAGGTACATGTGCGCGTGGGCGACGGCGATGAGCAGCAGCATGAGGCCGCGCGCGAGGTCGGGCGCGAGGGCGCGATGAGTGAGCGGCACGGCGCCCTTGGAGCGGACAGGGGCAGGCGGGGATAAGGACATGGCTCTCCTAAGGAAATTAGATACAGGAACTGTAGCTAATAGACCCACGGTAAGCTACATCCGTGTAGCTAAGCAAGCGGGAGTGAGGATGGGCGATCACAGCGCGCGGACCCGGCGGCGGGGCGAGGAGCTCATCAACGCCATCCACACGGCGGTCCTGGAAGAGGTGGCGCTGGTCGGGGTGGCGCGGCTGACCATGGACGGCATCGGCAAGCGCGCGGCGACCCCCCGCACCACGCTCTACCGCCGCTGGTCCGACCCCGTCGAGGTGCTGCTCGACGCGCTGCACCACCTGCATCCGGTCGAGGAGCCCACGCCGGGCGCCGACGACCTGCGCGGCGACCTGATCCGCGCCCTCCGGCTCATGGTGGACTGGATGCTCAGCCCGGCCGGCCGCGCCGTCGCGGCCATCCTCACCGACCCTCAGCGCACCCCGCAGATCTCCGAGGCCCTGTTCGAGCGGGTCTTCGCCGAGCGCGGCGGCACGTTCACCAGCACCATCCTGCGCCACTACGCCGAACGCGGCCACTTCCCCGCCGAGCTGCTCACCCCGGTCGTGGCCGACATCGGCGAGGCCCTGGTCACCAAGCGCATGATCGACGCCGCCGTTCCCCCCAGCGACGACGACCTGGCGGCCATCGTCGAGCAGGCCATCCTGCCCGCGATCGGCCTCGGCAGGCCCGGCCCATAGGGACGCCATCGTCTCCTTGAACGTCCCCTTGGCCTGCGGTTGCCGTATCCGCACTGCCACTATGGGTCCACAGTGCGTGATTTCGGGTAGGAGGGGCCGATGTCCACGTCTCTCCCCGACAAGGCCGGCGACGGGATCACTGCCTGGCCGATCAGCCGCGATCTGATGGGGCTGCGCGATCTGGTGTTCCGGCACGGGCGGCGGGCGGGACTGAGCTCCGAGCGCGGGGCCGATCTGGCGCTGGCGGTGAACGAGGCGGTCACCAACGTGCTGGACCATGCCGACGGCCACGGCTGGGTGCGGATCTGGGCCGACGACGACTTCCTCACCGTCGACATCGCCGACTTCGCGGGCCGGCTCACCTCGGACGCCTGTCTGGTTGAGCTCCCGCCTGAGGGTCCGCGCGGCTATGGGCTTTGGGTGATGCGCCGTCTGTGTGATGAGTTCGCCATCACCCGGCACAACGGCACGTCCCGGGTACGGCTCCGCATGCGGCGCACCCTGGCCGTCCTCGGGCGTGATCGCATCGTTACCTCCCGGTCCGAGTAGGCGGGCGATCTGCGGCAAGTGCCCAGGAGAGGTCCAGCAGAGGGCTTCGTCTCGTAACACGTACGAGGCGGCTTCTCCCTGGACCCTGGTCTTGGATGGGGCGGCCCGCACAGCCGGGAACAGGACACATCATGACCGTCCAGGACATCACGTTCGCCGACATGACCACCGAACAGCTCCTTATGGCCATGGTCGACCCCGCCATCTCCGAAAGGCGCCGGACGCGACTGCGCGAGCGGCTCGTGGAGACGCACCAATGGCTGCTGCGCCGCCGTCCCACGGTGGCCGAGCTCGCGGCGCGGCTGAACGTGCCGGCGGACGAGGACGCGCTGCCCGAGCGGGAGAGGCACATCCTGCTGCTGCGCTTCCACGGCAACCTCACCCAGGCTGAGATCGCCGACGAGTTCGGCATCTCCCAGATGCACGTCTCCCGCATCCTGCGCGCCCCGCTGACCGGGCTGCGCCAGGCCCTCACCACCGCGGACCGCCAACCGGTCACCCGTGCAGCTGCCTGACCAGCCGTTCACCTGCCCGCGACCTTCCCATCTCAGCCCCCGCCCTAGAGACGGGTGCGCCGAAGGGGGATAGCCTGCGCGGACGTCCTGCCACGAAATATCGCCTACGCCCCACGGGAGCACACGTTGACCCTTCACGGCGACGCCGACCGGCTGCGCATCGAGGTGCTTCTGCAGGAGCAGAGCGAGCCGATTCTCAAGCGCTGGATCGATCTGGCCTCGGTCACCGTCGGCGGTCACGCCGATCGCGCCCTGCTGGCCGGACGGCTCCGGGAGATCTACCCGGCTCTGTGCCGCTCACTGGAGAAGGACGGCGACGTCAGCGATCTGCGCGGCCTGCTCGCGGAGCTGTCCCGCGGCCAGGCCCGCGAGGGGGTCAACCCGTCCGACACCGCGACCGTGGTGTTCAGCCTCAAGGAAGCGGTCTACGAGATCATCGAGGCCGCTGATGGCGCCACCCTGCGCGGCTACATCTGGTTCTCCAAGTTCGTCGACGACCTGGGCCTGTACACGTTCGAGACCTACGTCAGCGCCCGCGAGAAGATCATCGTCGACCAGGCGGAGCAACTGCTGGACCTGTCCACTCCTGTGGTGAAGCTGTGGGAGGGCATTCTGGCGGTGCCGCTGGTGGGCACGCTGGACTCCGCCCGCACGCAGGTGGTCATGGAGAAGCTGCTGGAAGGGCTGGTCGAGACGGGGGCCGAGCATGCGGTGATCGACATCACCGGCGTGCCTGCGGTGGACACCGAGGTGGCCCAGCATCTGCTCAAGACGGTGATGGCGGCACGGCTGATGGGCGCCGAATGCGTGATCTCGGGCATCCGGCCGCAGATCGCCCAGACGATCGTCGCGCTGGGCATCGAGTTCGGCGACATCGTCACCAAGTCCTCGCTGGCCGACGCGCTGGCGCACACGCTGCGGCGCAGTGGCGTACAGATCACGCGAACAGCGGGCACGCGAGTCGTGGTGGGGACGGAGAGAGCCTGATGGAGCGCGTGCCCATCCTCAAGCTCGGCGACGTCCTCATCGTCTCCATCCAGATCGACCTGGAGGACCAGGGCGTCCTGGCGTTGCAGGAGGACCTGGCCGACGCGGTCGTCAAGTCCTCCGCCCGCGGAGTGATCATCGACATCACCGCCGTGGAGATCGTCGACTCCTTCATCGGCCGGATGCTGGCCACCATCGCGTCGATCTCCCGCGTGCTGGACGCCGAGACGATCGTCGTGGGCATGCGCCCTGCCGTCGCCATCACCCTCGTCGAGCTCGGCCTGTCGCTCGGCGGCGTGCGTACCGCCCTCAATCTCGAGAAGGGCGTCGCGCTGCTCGAAGACCGCCATGACGCCGGGGTGGCCCCGGTGTCCACGTGAGCGATGTCATCGAGCTGCCGGTCTCCGGCAACAGCGATGTGGTGACGGTCCGTCAGCGCGTGCGCACCGCGGCCCAGGAGATCGGCCTGTCGGTGGTGGATCAGACCAAGCTGGTGACCGCCGCCAGTGAGCTGGCCCGCAACACCGTCGTGTACGGCGGAGGCGGCCGGGTCCGGATCGAGGAGGTCAGCCGCGGGGCCCGCCGGGGTCTGCGGTTGCTCTTCAGCGACGAGGGCCCCGGAATCCCGGATCAGGCGCAGGCCCTCACCGACGGGTGGAGCACGGGAGGCGGCCTCGGCCTCGGTTTGAGCGGTTCACGCCGGCTGGTGGACGAGTTCGATCTCGATTCGGGGTCCGGCGAGGGCACGCGGGTGACGGTGGTCAAGTGGGCCAGATGATCCGCTCAGGCAACGAGGCGTGGTTCCGGGTCGAGGACGCCAGCGCGATCGGGGCCGCCCGACGGGCCGCGACCCTTCTCGCGAGCGGCATGGGATTCAGCGAGACCACCCGCGAGCGGATGGCCATCGCCGTGAGCGAGGCGGCCTCCAACCTGGTCAAGCACGCGGTGGAGGGCATGATGCTGATCCGGCCGCACCCGCAGGCGGTAGCGGTCGTCGAAGTACTCGCCCTGGACAAAGGGCCGGGAATCAGCGATCTCGGCCGTGCCTGGCGGGACGGCTACTCCACCGTGGGCACGCTGGGGATCGGGCTGGGCGGCATCACCCGGATGGCCACGGCGCACGACGTCTACTCCGTCCCCGGCCGCGGAACGGTGATCTGCATGCACTTCACCGCCGACGGCCGGCCGCTGCCGGCCTCGCACGTGAGCGGCCTGATCAGGCCCATCGGCGAGGAGAGTGTCTGCGGCGACGCGTTCGCCTGCTTCGACACCCCCGAGGCGGCGGTGGCGATGGTGTGCGACGGCCTCGGCCACGGCGAGCCGGCGGCGGAGGCCTCCCGCCGCGCGGTGAAGGTCTTCCAGGAGCACGGCGATCTGCCGCTGACGTCGCTGCTGGAGCGCCTGCATCACGCGCTGCGCGCGAGCAGGGGCGCCGCCGTGGCCGTGACCCGGCTCGATCGCGCGAGCGGGCGGGTGGTCTTCGCCGGGATCGGCAACATCGCGGCCTGGATCGTCCACCCCGAAGGCCGCCAGGGCCTGATCTCGTTGCCGGGCATCGCCGGCCATTACAGCAGGACGGTGCGCGAGTACGCCTACGTCGCGCCACCGCACAGCATGGTCGTGATGCACTCCGACGGGCTGTCCAGCCGGTGGGACATCACGACCTTCCCAGGACTGACCGCACGCTCGCCCGCGGTGATGGCGGCCACGCTGCTGAGGGAAGCGGGCACCCGCCGCGACGACGCCTGCGTGCTCGTGCTGAAGGTCACGCCATGACCGCTCAGCCGTGATCCAAGCGTTATGGCCATGCGGGCGCTTCACTCGTTTCCCGCCAGAAGCTCAGGGCAGTCGCGACGTCATGGCTACTCTCCTGTGGATCATCGCAGTCGTTCTCGTCATCGCCGGCATCTATGTGCTCCTGGCCCGCCGCGACATTCTGTGGGGGATCGTCCTCATCGTGGTCGGGCTGCTGGTCGGCCCTGGCGGGGTGAGCATCTTCAACGTCTGAGGCCCAGCCGCGACCGGGCCCGGCCGAGTGGGCACAGACGACCGGGCTCGGCTTCGCCGCGCTGGCCCTGGTCGTCTCCATGACCAGCGCCACCGCCCTGGTGATCGACTACCTGTTCGGCACCCCGGTCGCCTGGACATGGTTCCTGCAGCCGGCACTCACCCGCACCGGCACCACACCCTACGGGCCTTGAAGCGTCCCTACGCCGCATCTCCTCCTGCCGCGCGTCGGGTTCCTTCGCCGAGCAGGGTGCAGAGCAGGGCCGTGACCACGAAGCCGACCACCGGGCTCTCGGAGGGTGGACGGAAGAGGTACGTACGCGACATCCTGTGGCGTGCTGTTGCGCCAGTTGGAATATCTGGTCGCCCTGGCCAGGGAGCGGCATTTCGCCCGCGCCGCCGCGGCCTGTCACGTCTCCCAGCCGTCGCTGTCCGCGGCCATCCGCAAGCTGGAGCGCGAGCTGGACGTGCCGCTGGTGCGGCGCGGGCAGCGCTTCGCCGGGCTCACGCCCGAGGGCGAGCGGGTGGTGCTGTGGGCGCACCGCATCCTCGCCGACGCCGACGCGCTGCGCCAGGACCTGTCCCGGATGCGGGAGGGGTTGTCGGGGAGGCTGCGGATGGGGGCGATCCCGACCGCGCTGACCGCCGCATCCCTGCTGACCACGCCGTTCTGCGAGCGGTATCCGCACGTACGGGTGCTGCTGACGTCGTTGTCGTCCCGCGAGATCGCGCGCAGGCTGGCCGACTTCGAGATCGACATGGCGATGACGTACCTCGACGACGAGGAGGAGGATTACGGCGAGGTGCGCACCAGCCCGCTGTACGAGGAGCGCTACCTGCTGCTCACCCCCTCCGACGGCGAGCTGGCCGACCGGCGGGTGGCGCGCTGGGCCGAGGTCGCCGCGCTGCCGCTGTGCCTGCTCGCCCCCGAGATGCGCAACCGCCGCATCCTGGACGCCAACTTCCGCCAGGCCGGGGCGGTGGCCGTACCGGCGATCGAGACCGACACCGTCTCCGCCCTGTTCGCGCACGTGGCGACGCACCGCTGGTCCAGCGTGATCGCGCACGCCTGGCTGCACATGTTCGGCGTGCCGGCGGGCATGCGGGTGGTCCGGCTGGAGCGGCCCGCGCGCGAACCCCGCGTCGGCCTGGTGGTCGCCGGTACGGGCCCCGAGTCGGTGCTGGCCAGGGCCGTGCTGGACATCGCCAGGGATCTCGATCTGCGTGAGGTGTTCGACCGGCTCGCCCGTGAGCACCTGGCATAGACGGCGCCTATCACCCGATAGACACAAACGCTTTGACCTGCGGAGACATCTCGGCGGACAGTGAGAACACCCCCGACCGACGAGGAGCCGGAACCATGGCCAAGGTGTTGTGCGTGCTCTATGACGACCCGATCGACGGCTACCCGACCACCTACGCCCGCGACGGCCTGCCCGAGCTGGCCGGCTACCCGGGCGGACAGACGCTGCCCAGCCCGAAGGGCGTCGACTTCACCCCGGGTCAGCTGCTCGGCAGCGTCTCCGGCGAGCTGGGGCTGCGCCGCTTCCTGGAGGAACGCGGTCACACGCTGGTGGTCACCTCCGACAAGGACGGCGACGATTCGGAGTTCGACCGCGAGCTGGCCGACGCGGACGTGGTCATCTCGCAGCCGTTCTGGCCCGCGTACCTGACCGCCGAGCGCATCGCCCGCGCCCCCAAGCTGAAGCTGGCCGTCACCGCCGGCATCGGCTCCGACCACGTCGACCTCGACGCCGCCATCGCCCGCGGCGTCACCGTCGCCGAGGTCACCTACTGCAACAGCATCAGCGTCGCCGAGCACGTGGTGATGATGATCCTCTCCCTGGTACGCGACTACCTGCCCGCCCACCAGACCGTGCTCGACGGCGGCTGGAACATCGCCGACCGCGTCGCCCGCTCCTACGACCTGGAGGGCATGCACGTCGGCACCGTCGCCGCCGGCCGCATCGGCACCGCCGTGCTGCGCCGCCTCAAGCCGTTCGACGTGCACCTGCACTACACCGACCGGCACCGCCTGCCGCGCGAGGTCGAGGAGGAGCTCGGGCTCACCTTCCATCCCGACGCCGCCGCCATGGTGCCCCACTGCGACGTGGTCACCGTCAACGCGCCGCTGCACCCGGAGACCGAGGGCCTGTTCGGCGACGAGCTGATCGCGTCCATGAAGCGCGGCGCGTATCTGATCAACACCGCGCGCGCCCGCATCGCCGACCGCGACGCGATCGTCCGCGCCCTGGAGAGCGGGCAACTGGCCGGGTACGCCGGCGACGTCTGGTATCCCCAGCCCGCCCCCGCCGACCACCCCTGGCGCACCATGCCGCACCACGGCATGACCCCGCACATCTCCGGCTCATCGCTGTCCGCGCAGGCCCGCTACGCCGCCGGCACCCGTGAGATCCTGGAGGCGTGGCTGGAGGGCAGCCCGATTCGCGAGGAATATCTCATCGTCGAGGGCGGCGCGCTGGCCGGGGCCGGCGCCCACTCCTACAGCACCCGCAAGCAGTAAGCCCCGCTGGAGCTCTCCAGACACCGGCGGCAGGTGTTCAGCGGCGCAGCATGAGAAGCGGCACCGGTTGACCGGGCTCGGCACCGGGCGGGATCGCCGCCAGAGCGTCCCCGAGGGCCGCGCCGTCGAGGAACGCCGGACGGTCGCCGCCCAGAGCCCGCACGCCGGGGCCGTCCCAGACGACCGGGACGATACGGGTACGGCCGGCGGCCTGCACCTCCGTGATCAGCGGAGCCTGGGGCAGGTTGCCGAGCGCGCGGCCGGACAGCCCGGCGAGGAGCGGCCCGAGCAGCGTGTACGCGGCGACCAGCGCGGCGAACGGATTGCCGGGCAGCCCCACGACATACGGGCCGCCGCGCGGCCGGGCGAGCAACTGCGGGTGACCCGGCCGGCAGGCGACCGCGTCGACGATCCAGCGGGCGTCGCGCTCGGCGAGCAGACGGCGCAACCCGTCGGTGGTCCCGACCGACGTCGACCCGGTGACCACGACGACATCGGCGCCGGCCGCCGCTTCCACCGCCTCGGCCAGCGCGGAAACGGGCTGGTCAGGCACATGGACGAGACCGTCCAGCCGTCCGCCGAGATCGGCCACCAGTGGCAGCAGCAGCGGGCCGAGTGCGTCGCGAACCCGGCCGGGACCGGGCAGGCCGTGCTGGGCCAGCTCGTCTCCTGTGACGATCGCCCGAACCGCCGGCGTCGGGCGTACCAGCAGCTCGTCATATCCGCAGGAGGCGGCCAGGCCCAGGAGCGCGGGGCCTGCCGGGGTGCCGGCCGGCGCCAGTCGCGCACCGGCGGGCGTGTCCTCGCCGGCGTACCGGATGTGCTTCCCGCGCGGCAGATCGGGACCGGCCACCCGGCCGTCACCGGCGACGGCCGACTCGACCGGAAGCACCGCCCATGCCCCGGAGGGAACGGCGGCCCCTGTCGAGATCTCCACGGCGCGACCCGCCTCCAGCCGCTCACCCGCCCACGGCCGTCCGGGCCGGACGCTGCCGACGAGCGTCCACGGACCGGCGCCCGCCACGGCGAACCCGTCCATCGCGGCCGTGTCGAAGGCCGGCAGCGGCGTCGCCGCGACGAGATCGTCGGCGAGCACCAGGCCCGCCGCCCTGTCGAGCGCCACCCGCACGGGCGGCACCGGCTCGGCCGCCGCGTGCGCGAACTCCCGCGCAGTCGCCCAGGCGACGTCCCGACGTGTCTCCTGATCGGCTGCTGTGACCACGCCTCACGGTCCCACCTGCGGGTTTCACCTGCAAGTCGCAGCGCTCAGGCTAGGGGTTGAGTGCGGCGCGCAGCCGCTCCGCGTAGGCGCGGCGGCGCTCGGCGGGGAGCCAGTCGGGCTGCGGGCGCGTGCCGTAGAGGTCGTCGCCGGGGTAGCGGGGGAAGAGGTGCTGGTGGAAGTGCCAGACATCCTGGTTGCCCGCGGGCTCGTTGTGCTGGCGGGTGGAGACGCCCGCGCAGTCGTAGGCGGTACGCAGGGCGCGGGCGAGTATCCGGGTGGCATCGAAGATCGCGTGACCGTCGGCGGTGGGGAGGTCGTAGAGGTTCTCGTGATGGGCGACGGGGATGATCAGGAGATGTCCCGCGTTCCGCGGCCACCAGCGCGGGCAGATCAGCGCGAAGACGCGCTCGTCGCGGTAGACCACGTCGGGTTCCCGGTCCGGGGTGAGGTGACAGAACGGGCAGTGGTAGCCGGCGGGTTCGTGGTTGTGCACGGGGCGCCTCTCTGGCTGGTTGTCGGCGTCCGTGGAGTCTAGTTTCGGCGGATCAGCCCCATACAGGGCGACGTGACCGCTGTGGCGTGGCCGGGCTCAGCCGGTGAGGTCGCCGAGCCAGCGCAGCGCGGTCAGCCCTGGCATGAAGCAGTATTCGCCGCCGCGCGTGACAACGAACCGCGGCAGCGACTGCAGGCGCCGCCGTACGCGGAGGCTAGGTGGTCGTTCGGGACCGGGCCTCGGCGGCCCAGTGGGGTGCGTTCCATTGGTCGGCGATGGTGGCGGCCCGGGTGAAGTGGGCGGCGGCCTCGTGGTCGCGGCCGAGGAGGACGGCCAGCTCGCCGAGGGTGTGGGCGACCGGGCGCAGCGCCAGGCTCGTGGCGCCCGCCGGGGGGCCGTCGCGGTGCGGAAGCAGCGTCGCGTAGATCTCCTCGGCCGCCTCGCGGTCGTTCAGGGCGACGATGGCCATCGCGCGCAACGTGGTGAAAAAGGTGAAGAAGAAGTCGGGACGGATCGGGCTGGGTGACGCGCGGACCTCGCGGGCTTCGGCGTCCAGGCCGTTGGCGTGGAGGGCGAGCGTGAGCAGGTCGGAGGTCATGGGGCCGAGCGCGGCGTGCAGGGCGCGCACCTCGTCCAGGTGCGCACCGAGCGTGCCGTCGTTCAGCCAGATCGTGGCCAGGGCGAGGTGGAAAAAGCCCGCGGCGTGCACCGATCCGGCGCCCCGCATGCCCTCGTCGGCCTTGATGTAGAGAAGTTCGGCGTCGGCGAACCGGCCTTCGATGAGCGCCAGGGAAGCGAGCGTGATCTCGGCGACGGCGATCGCCTCGCGCATGCGGTAGGTGCGCGCGAGGTCCAGGGCCTCGGTGATCACCTGATGCATGGTCACCCGGTCGTTGGCGTCGGCGGCGCCGCTGGCATGGTTGAGCAGCCCGGTGACGCGGTAGACCGGCAGGTCGTGCTCGGTGCCGATCTCCACGAGCTCCCGGCAGAGCTCGGCGTCGCCGTGGACTCGGGTCAGGATCTGGAGTGCCGCGGCCCGCAGCCGGGGTTCGGTGGCCAGGGCGAGTGCCTCATGCGCTGCCTCCAGAACGGTCGGGTCGTCCTCGCCGACCAGTTCGTCCGCGTACGCCGTCAGGAGCCGGGACCGCACCGAAGGGGGCAGGTCGTCACGCTTCAGCAGCCGGCTCAGGCGGTCGACGACGGGCCGGTCTACCGTGCCGTACGTACGAACCTGCCAGGCGGTCGGCTCTGTCCACGCGGTGAACGCGGCGATCATCAGGTCGTCGCGGCCCAGGGACTCTGCGTACTCCACGGCCTCACGGCGTGTCTCGCGGGCGGCTGCGACGGCTCCCGCCCGGATCTGCGCGCGCAGCAGCCTGCCGAGCAATTCGACCCGTTCGTCCGGTCCGGTCGAGTTGGCGACGGCGTCGGTGAGGAGGTCGGCCGCCACGTCGTGGGCGTAGCGAATCTCGGCGAGCTCGGCGGCCTGGACGCAGTAGCCGACGGCCTTCGGTGAGCCGGCGCGCGCGTAGTGGTGGGCCAGCGCCGCGATGTCGCCGGTGCCTTCGAGAGCGGCGGCGATCCGGGCGTGCATGCGGGCTGTGCGCAATCGGCTGAGGTCGGTGACGAGCGTGTCCCTGACGAGGGCGTGGACGAAGCGGATGAGGCCTGGGCCTGGCTCGTCGAGGAGCCCGGCGATGACGCCCGCGTCCAGCGCGTCCATCACGCCGTCCTCGTCGGTGTCGGCGGCCTTGACCAGGACGTCCACCGAGCTTTCCCGGCCTGCGACCGCGGCCAGCCGGAGGATGGACACGCCTCCTTCCGGCAGGCGGGCGAACCGGCGGCGGAGGACGTCCCGTACGCCTTCGGGGACCTCGGAGAGTGCGACCAGCGCGCCTTCGCCGTTCAGCAGCCGGGCGCTTTCGCGCACGTAGAACGGGTTGCCGCCGGTGCGCTCGGCGATCCCCGCGATGGTCTCCGCGTCGGTCTCGCACTCGGTCCGTACGAGCTCCGCGACGGCCGCGTCGTCCAGCCCCGGCAGCGCCAGGCGGAGGGGCGTGGCGCGAGCGAGGGAGGCCAGCGTCTCGGTGAGATGCCCGCTCTCGTCCGCGCGGTACGCGGCGACGACCAGGATCGGGGCCCGCAGGCCGAGGCCGCCACCGAGCAGCTCCAGCGTGGCGGCGTCCGCCCAGTGCAGGTCGTCCAGCACGACGGCGACCGAGCGTTTCGTGGCGACCGCCGCGAGCCACTTCCACACGGCCTGACGCAGCCGGAACCGTCCCGCGGTGGCGTCGTCGTCCGCCGGCCCGGTGTCGGTGAGCAGCGGCGCGAGGTCGTCCGCGAACTCGCCCGGGGACGTGGTCGCGGCGACGGCTCTCAGCGCCTCCGTCCAGGCCCAGGCGGGCGGCGCGCTGTCGACCTCGGGGCAGCGGCCGACGGCGACCAGCCACCCGTCACGTTCGAGCCGCCTGCCGAGGTGTTCCAGGAGCGTCGACTTGCCGAGCCCGGCCTCGCCGGTGACAAGGGCGATGCGAGCGCCGTCGGCGGCGGCCTCGGCGGCGGCCGTGACCAGTGCCGACAGCTGTGCCGCGCGTCCGACGAACGGCGCCTCGACGATCGGAGCCGGCCGCGGCGGCGGTGCGGCCGGCGGTGGCGGCGGCACGGACGCGCGCATGACGTCCGTGCGCTGGGTGAGAATCGCCTCCTCCAGCGCCCTCAGGTCCGGGCCGGGGTCGAGCCCGAGCTCCTCGGCGAAGATGCCGCGGGCGCGGCGGAGCGTCGCCAGCGCGTCGGCTTGGCGGCCGCTGCTCCACAGTGCCAGGGCGTGCAGCCGCCAGCCCTCCTCGCGGAGGGGCTCGTCGCGGGTGAGCCGCTCGGCCTCGGGAACCACCGCGGCGGGGTCGCCGATGCGCAGACCCGCCGTGACGTGCAGCTCGGTGGCGACCAGGCGCAGCTCGTTCAGCCGGGCCGTCTCGGCGGCGGCCCACGGCTCGTCGGCGACCTCGGCGAACGCCGGCCCCTGCCACAGCCCCAGCGCCCCGGCGAGCCGAGCCTGGGCGACGCGCGGGTCGATGTCCGTACGGGCCTGGTCGAGCAGGTCCTCGAACCGCCACGCGTCCACCGACTCCGGCGGCAGCCGCAGCGCATAACCGGGCGCCGCGCTCATCAGCAGCCGGGCCGGCGTGCGCGGCGGGCGCCCGGGCTCCAGCAGCCGGCGCAGGTTGGACACGTACGCCTGCAAGGACATCAGCGCCCGCGCGGGCGGCTCCCCGCGCCACAGATCCTCGATCATCCGATCGACCGGCACGACCTGCCCACGCGCCGCCACCAGCAACGCCAGCACGCCCCGCTGCCGCGGCCCGCCGAGGTGCACGGACTCACCGTTCACCTCGGCCGTGAACGCGCCCAGCACCCGGATCAAGACCATGACCCGCACATCTTACGTTGACGGTTCCAAGTCGGCTCCAAATCCCCTCCAAACACCCGGGAGCAGCCTGAACACGTCGCAACCGATGAAAGGGCAGGGACAGATGAGCGTCAACACCCAGGACATGGAGATCGTCCACCGAGCCTTCCGCCGCGAGTCACGGCTGCTGGTGGAGCTCGTCGCGGCGGTCGCCCCGGGTGACACCGCTCGCGCCAAGGTGATCGCCGACCACTTCCGCATCTACCGCACGGGCCTGCACAACCATCACGAGGGCGAGGACGAGCTGTTGTGGCCGCCGCTCCTTTCCCGGGTGGACCTGGGGGCCGACATCGTCCTGCGCATGGAGGCCCAGCACGAGCGCGTCGCGGCCACGCTGACCAGGCTGGACGCCGCGGTCCCCGCTTGGGAGGCCACCGCGGGCGCCGACGAACGCGACACCCTGGTGGCCGCCCTCACCGAGCACCGCGCGGTCCTGCTGGAACACCTCGACGACGAGGAGACCACCCTCCTCCCGCTCGCCGCCGAGCACGTCACCGAACAGGAGTGGGCCTCCCTGGGCGACCACATGGTGACCAACACTCCCAAGCTCACCCTGCTCACGCTCTTCGGCGCCGTCCTGGAAGACGCGAACCCGGCCGAGCGCGCCATCGTCCTCGGCGGCCTGCCCGCCCCGGTCCGCGTCATCTGGCACGTCATCGGCCGCCCCCGCTACGCCCGCCACATCCGCCGTGCCCGCGGCTGAACCCTGCCCAGCCTGAACGCCATGCGGCTGAGCCCTGCCCAGCCTGAACGTCATGCGGCTGAACCCTGACCAGCCTGAACGTCATAAGGAGAAGAACCATGTCGCTGAAGAACGTCAACACCGTCCTGGCCATCGCCGTGATCCTGTTCACCCTCTACCTCGGGTTGTCCTTCGTCCTGCCCCTCGGAGCGACCTTCCCTGGCCTGCCGAACTGGCCCTCTGACGACAGCGGCTTCCCCATCGTGAAGGGCAGCCGCGAGCTCGCGATGGGCCTGGCCATGGGCGCCCTGCTGGTGACGGGCCACCGCCGCGCCCTGGGCTGGGTCCTGCTGATGGTGGCCGTCGCCCCGTTCGGCGACATGGTCAACGTCCTGGCCCACCACGGCTCCATGGCCGCCGCGTTCGCCATCCACGGCCTGACCGCGGCACTGATCGCGGTCAATGGCCTGCTGATCCTCCGCGAGACCGGCAAGGCCCAGGAGGCCGCCGCGCAGCCCGCCTGACATCCCCGAAGTGCCTTCGCATTTTTCTGAGAACTCGAAAAGGGAGACGACAATGACGATCAACGATCTGCGCAGTGTCCTCAAGGGGCGCGTGCTCCTGCCCGATGACGACGGCTTCGAACAGGCGGCCACCGCCTGGAACCTGACCGTCAGGCAGCCGGTGGCGGCCGTGGCGGAGGCCGCGGATGCCGCTGATGTAGCGGCGCTCGTACGTTACGCGCGGCGGGCGGGTCTGACGGTGACCGCGCAGCCGAGCGGACATGGCGCCTCGGGTGATGTGGAAGGCCTGATCCTGCTGCGTACCGGCCTGCTGAACCAGGTGGAGGTCCGCCCGCAGGAGCGCGTGGCCCGGGTGGGCGCGGGGGCCAAGTGGGGGCAGCTGCTGGCGGCGGCCGGTCCGCTGGGTCTGACCGGCCTGGCCGGCAGCGCGCCGGGGGTCAGCGTGACCGGCTACACCCTGGGCGGCGGGGTCGGCTGGTTCAGCCGCAAGCACGGCTTCGCCTCCGACAGCGTGCGGGCCATCGACATCGTGGACGCCGACGGCGAGCCAGGCCGGGTGACCGCCGAGTCCGATCCCGAGCTGTTCTGGGCGCTGCGCGGCGGTGGCGGGGACTTCGCGATGGTGACCGCCCTCGAACTCGAACTGTATCCCGCACCGGTCCTGTACGGCGGGCGCGTGATCTGGCCGGAGCACCGGACCAGAGAGGTGTACGACGCGTTCCTGGAGATCACCGCCGAGGCGCCGCGTGAACTCAGCGTCTGGATCAACCGGCTCCAGCCGCCCGGCGCACCGCCGATGGTGACGCTGGATCTGGCCTACCTGGGTGCGGCGGCCCAGGGGGAGGACCTGCTGGCGTGCATCGACAAGATCGAGGGCGCGATCTTCGACAGCCGCGGCGTCGTCCCGGTTGCCGACCTGGGCGCCATCGCCGCCGAGCCCACCGATCCGGCCCCATCCATCACTCGTGCCGAGCTGCTCACCGGCCTGGACGCGGACGCGGTGGAGCTCCTGCTGGCCAAGCCGCTCGAACCGCTCATCAACGTACAGATCAGGCACCTGGGCGGGGCACTCGCCGAGCCGCGCGGCGAGTCCGGTGCGAGCGGCACGGTGGCCGAGCCGTACCTGCTCAGCCTGGTGGGCCTCGGCCTGCCGCACGCGGCCGATGCGACGCGCGCCAAGCAGACCGAGGTCGTGGCCGACCTGGGGGCCTCCATCAGCGGCCGCAAGCCGTACACCCTGCTGTCCCCGGGTGACACGGCGGCGACGTCCTTCTCCGGCAGCGCGCTCGCGCGGCTGCGGGAGATCAAGCGGACCCGTGACCCGCACAACGTGTTCCGCGCGAACTACCCGGTGCTCGGATAGATCGATTCCCGGCAGGTCATGGCCCCTCCGCCCACCGGGGCGGCGGGGCCGCACCGAACCCGCGTGACGGCGAACGCCTCCCCCTATCGGGGTCGTGGTCGTCGCGATCGCGGGACTTGATGACGCCGTCGCCGTCTTTATCGTCGTCGTAGCGGTCTTCGATGTCCTCAACGGGTTCCGGTTTCGGCGTCCAAGAGGGCGTTGCAGCCGACGACAACAAGGGCGATTACTGCGAGGCAGCCCCATGCTGCACCCTGGTTGCCTGATCTGGATTTGCTGGGCATGGAGTCCCCTCCAGCTCCACGTGAACACGAACGGTATGTGGGACGCTGCTTTGCGCTACTTAGTTGGCGGGAGAGCCCTCATCCATTAGCAGGCTCATCTGGCTTTCGCAGTCCCGCCACTTCTCCATGCCTGTGATCCTCACTGGCCGGCGGGCCATGAGCCGGGTTGGATATGACGAGCCGCACCCAAAGCACGTCTTGCACCTAACACGACCTATTCGCCATAAATGGCGATATTGTCATATATAGTGCAATCAGGAGCATTCTTCACCTGATGCCGGAAGGCGGAATTAAATCGGACGATGAGCACTTTTGACAATTCTTCTTGATGACGTCATGATCGTCTGTCATGTTCACCATGACCTTACGCCAACAGAACACGCGGTTACTCACGGTAAGTGCTGCCTTGTGCATCGCTCTGACCACGACCGTGAACGGATCCGCTGCGGCCGCGTCCGCTGAACCCGAGCCCACCGGACAAGTGGTCGCCTGGGGAAGCAATTACTACGGTCAGTCCACACCTCCCGCTTCCGTCCAGTCAGGTGTGACCGCGGTCTCCGGTGGGCTCAGTCACGCTCTCGCACTCAAGGACGGCGTGCCCATCGCCTGGGGCAACGACTCAATGGACAAGTTGTTCGTGCCGATCGAACTGCGCCGGGGAGGTGTGACGGCGATCTCCGCCGGAAACGATCACAGTCTGGCCGTCAAGAACGGCAAGGTGTGGTCCTGGGGCGAGTTCACCGAGCCGGGAAGCTTTCTCGCGCCGCCGCCCGGGACGGAATCCGGCGTCAGCGCCGTGTCCGCCGGCTACCTGCACAGCCTTGCGCTCAAGGATGGCAAGGTCATCGCGTGGGGCTACGGCTCCCATGGAGAGACCCGGGTCCCGAGCGCGGCGGAATCGGGCGTCGACGCCATTTCCGCTGGAATGTACTTCAGCCTGGCGCTGAAGAACGGCGAGGTCCTTTGCTGGGGCCCCAACAACTTCGGGGAATGCAACGTCCCGGAAGAAGCCATGGCCGGTGTGACGGCGATCGCCGCCGGCTCGACTTTCACCCTCGCCCTCAAGAACGGCAGGGTCATTGGATGGGGCAACAACAATTATCACCAGCTCGACATGCCCATCGAAGTCGATGACCACGTCGTGGCGATCAGTGCCGGTTCTCAGCACAGCCTTGCCCTGAAGGACAACGGGGAGGTCATCGGCTGGTGGTACGACAAGCAAGGGCAGAGCACGGTGCCGACCGTGGCGAAGTCCGGGGTCTCCATCATTTCCGCAGGCGGATATTTCAACCTGGCCGTGAAGTGAACGACGCCTGAAACACCCTCCGCGAATGCCCCCGCCATGGAGAGCGACGGCTTCGCGCCACCGCTCTCCATGCAAGTCACTGGTGGCTCAGCCCCGTGGGATCTGTCCGTTCTTGGAAACCGGTACGGCCCGCTGCAAGGCGTCGGTCAGCCTCACATCCTCGGGCGGCAGGTTCGCCAGCATCGGGTTGAGCTGGGTGAGGGAAGGCCGACGTTCATGGCCGGGTTCGGCGTGTGGGCGTAGCCCAGCAGATCGATGTGCGAGATGAGCCTGAGGACGAGGTTGCTCTTACCCGCGCCATTGGCCCCTCCCAGGACGTTGACGTCGCGCACCTCGATCCGCGCCGGACGGACCGAGGTGTAGCCCTCGACCCCGATCGCGGTCAACCGTCGGCGCATCATGGTCAAAGCTCAGCCCTGACCCATGCTCTCGGCGGGTTCGAGCACGACCAGGCACGTACGCGCCCGCCGCGGTGTGACCGAGGCCATCAGGTCGAACCATGTCCTCTACATGTTCTGTGTTCATCGGAACGAGCGTGGACGGCTTGGCTGGCCGGCGTCTTGCTAGTTCCGGAGGAGAACGCCTTGTCCATCGCCAGCCAGGGCTTATCAGAAGAAGCGGCAGCCGAGCACTTCGGCGTCAGCGTCCAACTCATACGCTGGCGAATGAACATGACACGGCGCCCATAAGCGGCTTACCCGACGACGGGCTGCGAACACCCGCTGTCGATGATGCCTCCGGTTCGTGCCCAGCACCCGCCATCCGCGACCAGGACCTGCTCTCCTTAGGTTGCCAGGCCCTCACCAGAGTTATGATCCGTTGGGAACACATTGGGAACGGTCAACCGTAGACGGCCGGTGATCGCCATAGACAGCCGGATACAAAGCAAGAGGCCCGTCACCGCGTTTCCGCTGGTGACGGGCCTCTTCCCGCTGGTGTGGCAGGTGCAAGGTTCGAACTTGCGTAGGCTGAGCCGACGGTTTTACAGCTCGTGACCGTTGTGCTTGAGGGATGGCCTTCTACCTGCGGCAGAACGATCTCTCGTCACGATGAGATCCATGATCATTACCCGCATATTGCACGGCAGGTCACTGGGTCGGAACCTTCAGTCGATCGACCCGACGATGGGCTCCGCCCCGTAGTGAATCGGTGTCAGGGCGACCCCAGTGGCCCGTGCAGCCAGCGCAAGGGCGAGAGCAATGGAAGTCCGCGAGTCGGCCTCTCCGTCCAGCGGCATGCGCAGCTCTCGCATATGAGCCAGCAGGCGGTCAGGATCGCTGCCGTTCCGATCGCCGGGGAAGAACGGCTCGAATTCCGTGACCACCACTCCATCGACGGAGTAGACGAAGTGCTCGTCCATGGTGATGCCTGTAATGACCCTTGCCATCTCCGTACCCTGGGAGAGGGTCTCTGGGAGCGGCTGGCAATGGTAGTCAATCAGCACTGCTCCTCCGTCTCCCGCGTAGGCGGCAATGCCCACTTCTCGGGAGGTGTCACCGGGAGTGGCGCCGATCCGGTGCAATGCTTCCTCAGGAGACAGGCCTCGCACGAACGTCACGCCGATCAGGTCGCTGTCCGTTTGATACTCCTCGATGAACCAGGCGTAATCCATCGGCGATACGCCGCCCATTGCTTGTCCCTTTCGCCCCTGCCTGGACAATGATCCTTTTCGGGGACAGGCTAGGGGCAGCAGCCGTTACTTCGGTAGGGGGACAGCCGGGTCCGCCCATCACTGAGTTGGCGCTCGTGCCTTTGACTGCCTCGACTCGAGAACGGACTGCAACAACCCTGCTCGGTGAGCCCCCGACCATGCATAGTGGCCAGCCATGCCGTGGCGATCGTAAGGGCTGCAGTTGTGCGGCGGCGTGGCAACCCCGGTCGGAGCGTTCGGTCAGTACGGCGGGGCCGGCGTGCGGTGCCCGGCCCGGTGTCCCGCCCGCCGTCCGAGACCGGCCCCCAGGCCGCACGCCCGGACGGCGGGCGGGCGGAGGGCCGGGGGTACGGCGGCGCGCCGCCGTACCCCCGGCGCTTGACGGCAGGGCTGCGGCCTCCACGACGATCGCCCGCAAGCGCGCCGTCTTCCACGCCCTCCTGGAGTACGCGGTGGAGTTGGCGGAGCTTTTCGGCAAATCCGCTGCACAAGGTCAAGTGGAAGCCGCCCAAGACGACCGAGACGGTAGATGCCCGCGTCGTGGTGAACCCTCGCCAGGCTCAGGAGCTGCTGACTGCGGTGACCTACGTAGGACGGCGCCGGCAGGGGCCAGCGGCTGATGGCTCTCTTCGCCTGCATGTACTACGCCGCCCTACGCCCGGCCGAAGCAGTCGGCCTGCGACTCCAGGACTGTCACCTGCCTGCGTCAGGCTGGGGACGGCTCACGATCGACGTGTCCCGGCCAGAGGTCAACAACCCAGTGGACCGACACTGGGGACGCGCACGAAGTACGCGGCCTCAAGCATCGGGGCAGACAAGACGTCCGCCCGGTGCCCATCCCTCCCGAGCTCGTCGCGATCATCCGCGAGCACATCGCGGAGTACGGGACCGCCAAGGATGGTCGCTTCTTCCGCAGCGAACGGGGCGGTGTCGTCGCCTCCACTGCCTACACGGAGGTCTGGCAGGACACCCGCCTCCTGGCCTTCACACCCGCACAGGTCGCCTCACCGCTCGCCAAGCGCCCATACGATCTCCGGCACGCAGCCGTATCCCTCTGGCTCAACGCGGGCGTCTCAGCCCCGGACGTGGCCGAACGAGCGGGCCACGGTGTCGATGTCCTCCTGAGGGTCTACGCCAAGTGCGTCGACGGCCACCAGGACATCGCCAACCAGCGGCTTGGTGATGTCCTCGCCGCATGACCACCTACCGACCGCACCCAGGGCCCCGGCCCACCACCAGAGCTCTTGTTCTTGGCCGCGTATTGGCCGGAACTGGCGTCCGAACTGGGGAAACACGCTCAAGATCATTGCACGCATATTGGTGGACCAGCGACAACAGCCCGCTCACGGCGGCATCTGGCTGCACAGCCCCTGAAACGCAGAAGAGGCCCCGGAGGGCCTCTGAACTGCTCTTACTGCGTGTGGCAGGTGCAAGGTTCGAACTTGCGTAGGCTGAGCCGACGGTTTTACAGACCGCTCCCTTTGGCCACTCGGGCAACCTGCCGTGCCATCCGCTCTCGCGGCGACAGACAGAAGAATAGCGGACTTCCGAGGTGTACGTGACACCGGTTTGTCCCGTGCCGGATCCGGGTTAGCGGCTTCGCCGAAACAGGAGTCGTCCGGCGGCTCGTGCGTGCTGCTGGAACGTGGCGGCGTCGTTGACTCTCGGGAACGGCTCAGCGGGGGCTGGGACGTCCAGGAAGGCGCACAGGGGCTGCCAGCCTTGCTTGACGTCGAAGACCAGGAGGCGGTCCGGGGGGATCGTGGCTTTGACGTTCTCTATGTGGGTGGTGAAGGCCTTGAGGGCGTGGTCGGGGTGCATCTGGCCGGCGAAGACGCCGTCGCGTACCACCAGGCCGGTCATCTTGACCAGGGCGGCGAAGTCTGTGCCTGCGAGGGTGGAGATGCGGTGGATGGTGCGACCGGAGAGTGTGGCGCCGCGCTTCGCCTGCTTGAAGATGGTGGCGTTCATGCTGGCCAGCCAGCGTTCCGGGTCGCGGACGGTGAGGATGACCTTGGCGTCGGGGTAGTGGTCGGCGAGTTCGCGCCAGTACGCGGCGGCGGGCCAGTCGACGCAGGAGGAGTAGCCGGATAAGAGGGAGTTCCAGTCCGTCTTGCGGCCTTCTGCCAGGGCCAGCCAGCGGTGTACCTGGCCTCGGCGTTGTACTACTTCGGTCATGTGGTGGCATGGGCCGAAGCCCAGGCGTTCCAGGGCGGACTTGGTGGACAGCGTTCCGGTACGGCCGAAGCCGGCCCCGATTATGCGCATGATCCCTATTATTTCGATCGGAAACTGCGATATGCCGCAAACATGTTCCTTCGACGCTCTGGGGTGAGCAAGGGGTCGGGGTCCTGCACTGCGCGCCGATGCTGGCTAGGCTCGTTCGCTGGGTCCACGCGTTCGCGTACAGCGAGGGCGGTGGGATCCGGACAGTGCTTCACAGCCGAGAGGATGGGTGTTTTGGCCGATTCATCTTTCGACATCGTCAGCAAGATCGACCATCAGGAAGTCGACAACGCTCTCAATCAGACGGTGAAGGAGGTCGGACACCGCTTCGACTTCAAGGGCACCGGGGCGAGCATCAGCTGGTCCGGGCAGACCAACATCGAGATCAAGGCCAACAGCGAGGAGCGCGCGACGGCCGCACTCGATGTGTTCAAGGACAAGGTGGTCAAGCGGGGTCTCTCGCTGAAGATCCTCGATGCGGGAGAGCCCAAGCTGTCGGGCAAGGAATATCGCATGCTGGTCAGCCTGAAGGAGGGCATCGACCAGGAGAACGCCAAGAAGATCTCGAAGCTGATCCGTGACGAGGGGCCGAAGGGCATCAAGGCACAGATTCAGGGCGAAGAGCTTCGGGTCAGCTCCAAGAAGAAGGATGACCTGCAGGACGTCATCACTCTTCTCAAGGGCAAAGACCTGGACATCGCACTGCAGTTCGTGAACTACCGATAATCGGTGGGGCGGGATTCACATCCGGGTTCTGGGGATCTGTCCAGGATTCAGGGGCGGTCCCGGTGGTGCCAGGGGTTCGGCTTGGGGCTGGGTGCGGAAGGCGTATCCGGGGCGCACGGGTGAGCGCGGCGACGCGGCTGCTCCTGTGTCCCGGGCCGGCCGTCGACGATCCCAGGAGAGGCGCTCGCGGGCGAAGGGCGCGCGCTCTCTTTCTCCAGGTTCGACCGTAAGCTCGTTAGTCATGACGAAGATCCCCCTACACCGTGTCACTGCCCGTGCCCTGCCGATTGACGACCAGGACCGGGTGCTCCTGCTTTACGGTTTCGATCCCGCGCGGCCGGAGCAGCCGTTCTGGTTCACCATCGGCGGAGCCATGGAGGACGGCGAGACGCTGCAGGAGGCCGCGGCGCGCGAACTGCACGAAGAGGTCGGCATACGGGCGAGTGCGGACGACTTCACCGGACCGTACGGAATCAGCACGATCGAATTCTGCTGGGCCGAGTACGCCATCACCCAGGATCAGACGTTCTTCGCGCTCTGGGTCGGCGCCAACGCGGCGGTGTCGTTCGAGCACATGGAGCAGATCGAGAAGGACACGACGACCGCGCACCGATGGTGGAGCGTCGAGGAGCTGGAGAGCACCCAGGAGGCCTTCTTCCCGGAAGATCTCGCGGTGATTCTGCGGAAGGTCGTTGCGGGCGGAGAGTTCGAGTAACCCCCCGTCATGCCATGTGCAGCTGTAGAGCCCGAATGGTGGGTTCGGGGGCGCAAGAGGGCTAAGAGGTTCTATCGGGGCTCTCGGAGGGCTTGAGGCGCTCTGAGCGGGTTTGCTCCCGCCGTATGGCTGCTGCCGAGGCCGTCTCGCCCAGGGCGAAGGGGTCAGCGACGGTAGCCGGCCATGCGCTCGAGGCGGGCGACCCGCTCGGAGGTGGGCGGGTGGGTCGAGAAGAGGCGGCCGAAGCCGGAGCCGCTGAACGGGTTCGCGATCATCATGTGGGAGGCCGAGGTCAGGCGGCTGTTCTCAGGGAGCGGAAGCCGGCGGGCGCCCATCTCGATCTTGCGGAGGGCCGACGCCAGGGCGAGCGGGTCGCCGGTGAGCCTGGCACCCGCTTCGTCGGCCTGGAACTCTCGCGTGCGGGAGATCGCCATCTGCACCATGCCCGCCGCCACCGGCCCGAGCAGCATCATCAGCAGCGCCCCCAGGAAGCCCGGCCCCTCGTCGTCGTCGGAGCCGCCGAAGAAGACGGCCACATAGCTGACCCAGGTGATCATCGTGGCCAGCGCGCCGGCCACCGAGGAGACCAGGATGTCGCGGTTGTAGACGTGTGACAGCTCGTGTCCGATCACCCCGCGCAGCTCGGCCTCGTCGAGCAGCTTGGTCAGGCCGTACGTCACGCACACCGCCGCCTGGCGCGGGCTCCTGCCGGTCGCGAACGCGTTCGGCTGCACCGTCGGCGAGATGTAGAGCCGGGGCATCGGCTGGCGCGCCTCGGTGGAGAGCTCTCGCACGATCCGGTAGAGCGTGGGCTGCTCGACCTCGCTGACGGGCCTGGCGCGCATGGCCGACAGGGCGATGCGGTCGGAGAAGAAGTAGGCGACACCGCTGCTCACCAGGGCGAGCAGGAACGCGATCCGCACACCGGTGCCGCCGCCCAACCACGCGCCCACCGCGATTATCAGCGCTGACAGGCCGCCGAGCAGTACGGCGGTGCGCAGACCGTTGTGGTGCAAGGTTCCCCCCTCCGGGGTCTGGGTTCACCTGGTCCAACGATGATGACCCGGTCCTTCGTTCCCCGCCGTGCTCAGCTGAGGGCGGAGTGCGACTTTTCGCGCGCGTTCAGGAGGCATCGTGGGTCTCAGAGGGCTGCCTGCCCGCGCGTCCGCGCGCCCGCGCGGCTTCCCGGCCGTCAGCCGAAGGCTGACAACGAGGTCGCGTTCAGGACGAGCTGGGGAGCGATCGAGAACAGGACGGCCACCGCCAGGGCGAGGCCGATGGCCAGCCAGGTCGCCGGGAACGGGCGGTGCGGGGCCGGCAGCTTGGTCGCGGCCGGGGTGAAGAGGCGGGCCGTCCAGGCGGCGTAGTAGTAGAGGCCGATCACGGTGTTGACGGCCATGATCAGCGCCAGCCAGCCGGCGCCGCCTCCGACGATCTCGCGGAAGACGAAGACCTTGGCGAAGAGGCCCGCCAGGCCTGGAGGGAGCCCGGCCAGGCAGACCAGGCAGAACGCCAGCGCGATGCCCGCCACCGGGCTCCGGAACGCCAGCCCCCGGTAGTCGTCGAGCTCGTTGCGGGCGGCGGTCCTGGAGACGAGCATGACCACGGCGAACGCGCCCAGGTTCATCGCCGCGTAGATCACCAGGTAGGCGGTGGCGGCGCCGACCGCGGTGCTCTCGGGCTGCGGGGACGTGGCGACCGCCAGGGGGGCCAGGATGTAGCCGGACTGCGCGACGGAGGACCAGGCCAGCAGGCGTACGGCGGAGCGTTGCCGCATCGCCAGCAGGTTGCCGACCGTCATGGTCAGCGCGGCGATGATGCCGACGATCGGAGCCCAGGTGGCGGCCTGTCCGGATAGGGCGGCGACCAGGACGAGGATCAGCCCGGCGAACCCGGCCGCCTTGGAGATCACCGACAGCAGCGCGGCCACGGGGACGGGCGCGCCCTGGTAGACGTCGGCCGCCCAGGAATGGAACGGCACGGCGGCGACCTTGAAGGCGAACCCCGCCACCACGAGGACGACCCCGACCGAGACGACGGCGGGCAGCCCCTGGTCGGTCGCCAGCATCGGGTCCGCGATCGCGCCGGGCGCCTCGATCTGGCCGCTGAAGACGGCCGCCAGCCGGGACAGGTAGACGGTGCCCGCGATGCCGTACAGGAGTGAGACGCCGAACAGCATGACGGCCGTCGAGACGACCGACACCACGAACAGCTTCACCGCCGCCTCGGACCCGCGCCCGTCGTAGCGCTTCATCGCGGTGAGCGCGAAGACCGGCAGCGAGACCAGCTCCAGCGCGACCACCAGCATGATGAGGTCGCGGGAGGCGGGCAGGGTGACCGCGCCGACGAGGGTGCAGAGCAGGAGGAAGTACCACTCGCCCACCGGGATGCCGCCGCCGTCGAGCTGCGTCATCGACATCAGGACGACCACCACGGCCGCCACGAGCACCACGCCCGCGAACACCAGCGTGAACTCATCGACCACGAACGAGCACAGCCCCGCCTGGCCGCCAGGCCCCGCGAGGTTGGGAGGCACGCAGAAGGTGGATCGCGGTGTGCCGGCCCCGACGGCCTGGACGATGACGAGGCCCAGGGAGACCAGGACGCCGGCCAGCGTGACGAGCCCCAGCGTGGTCTTCGTCCGCGGACGGGCGGGCAGGAACACGTCGAGCAGCAGCACCAGCCCGGCCACCAGCGCGAGCGCCAAAGGTGGCGCGATCACGAAATAGTCGATCTGCTGGATCATGAGACGGCTCCCAGCAGGGTCTGGACGGGTGGCGTGGTGAGCGACAGGAGGAGACCGGGCCAGAGACCGAAGAGCAGGGTGAGGAGCACGAGCGGCGTCCAGGCCAGCAGTTCGTAGCCTCTGATGTCGTCCGGGGCCGTCTCGGGGCCGTCGCCTGAATGCTCCTCGGAGAAGCCTGGAGGCTCGGAGAACCTGTCGTACGGCTCCGGATTCGAGCCCACCGGGTCCAGGGTGGCCGTCGCCGAGCGCGTCTCGGGTGCGCCGAGCGGCACGACGGGGCGTTCGTCCGGAGTGCGCGCGCGGGCCGCACGGACCGCGGGCCGGCCGTGGGTGACGCGGGACAGCATGACCACGAAATAGGCCGCCGTGAGGACCGCGCCGAGGCCGCCGATCACCATGTACGTGAGGAAGAGACCGCGCGGGAGCCCGTTCGCCGGTTGGAACGCCCCGAACAACGCCAGCATCTCGCCCCAGAACCCGGCCAGCCCCGGCAGCCCCAGCGAGGCGATGGCCGCGAACGTCAGCACCGAGCCCAGCCGCGGCAGCGTCCCGAGCAGGCCGCCGCCGATGGAGGGCATGTCAGCGGTGTGGTAGCGCTCCTTGATCGCGCCGGCCAGGAAGAACAGCAGGCCGGTGATGAGGCCGTGGGCGACGTTCGCGAAGAGGGCGCCGTTGATGCCGACGGGGGTCAGCGTGGCGAAACCCAGCAGAACGAAGCCCATATGCCCGACCGACGAGTAGGCGATCATGCGTTTGAGGTCGCGCTGGGCGAGGCAGGCCAGGGCGCCGTAGATGATGCCGACCACGGCGAACGCGCCCAGCCAGGGCGCCACCGCCGTCGCCCCCTCGGGAAGGACGGGGATGCCGATCCGCGCGAAGCCGTATGTGCCCATTTTCAGCAGTACGCCGGCGAGCAGCACGGAACCCACGGTCGGCGCCTCGGTGTGGGCGTCGGGCAGCCACGTGTGGAGTGGCCACATGGGCGTTTTCACCGCCAGCCCGATGCCGATCGCCACGAACGCCAGGATCTGCACCGATCTGGACATTCCGGCGCCGTGGGACGCGCTCAGCGCCTCGATGTCGAGCGTCCCGGTCTGCGCCCAGATGAGCAGCAGGCCGAGGAGCATCACGACCGAGCCGAGCAGCGTGTAGAGGATGAACTTGACCGACGCCGCCCGCCGCCCCTCGCCGCCCCAGACGCCGATCAGGAAGTACATCGGGACGAGGACGAGCTCGAAGAACACGAAGAAGAGCAGCAGGTCGAGGGCGAGGAACGTACCGATCATGCCGACTTCGAGCACCAGCAGCGTGAACACGAGGGCCCTCGGCCGCGCCCGCAGGAGCTGCCCCGGACCTCTGCCGCCGCCCCAGCCCAGATAGACGAAGCACAGGAACGTCAGCAGCGCCGTCAGCGCGACCAGCGGCAGCGAGATCCCGTCGACCCCGAGATGGAACCGGAGCCCCAGCCCCGGAATCCACGGCAGGTCCACCTCGAACTGCGGCCGCGCCGCGCCGCCGTAGTCGAAGGCCGCCACCATCAGCAGGGCCAGCACCAGCGTCAGGCCGGAAAGGACCATCCCGTACGTACGCAACCGCGGGCGCAGCGCCTGCGGGAACACGAGCAGCAAGAAGGCGCCGGCCAACGGCACAGCCAGCAGCGCGACGGGAACCCAGCCCATCATGCGAACACCACCGCTCCGACCGCGATCAACAGGACACCGGCCAGCACGCCGCTCACGTAGAGCTGAACGTTGCCGTTCTGGGCGAGTCGCAGCACACCGGACAGTCCGCGCGCCGATCGGCCCGAGCCGCGCACCGCTCCGTCCACGACCACGTCGTCCGTCCTGACGACGAGCCTGGCCAGTGCCAGGACCGGGCGGACGAACAGCGCGGCGTACAGGGCGTCCACGGAGAACGCGCGCTCGCACGGCCCCCGCAGCGGGCCCAGCAGGCGGGCCGGGTCGGCGACGGGGTCGAGGCGCCAGAACGCGTAGACCGCTCCTGCGCCGAGCACGGCGGGCACGATGCTGATGGCCGCCACGCCGACGTCCAGGTGCAGCTCGCCGGCGAAGCCCAGCAGCAGGGCCGGGACCGCGAGGAGGATGACGGGGATGAGCATCGTCCTGGGGGCCTCGGTGACGTCCACGACGTGTGCGGTGCCGGGCTCCGGCTCCGGCAGCGCCACGACCCTGGCCTCGCCGAAGAAGGTGCGCAGCCAGGCTCTGGCGGCGTACGCGCCGGTGACGGCGACGGTCGCGAGCGCGCAGCCGTACAGGAGGAGGGCGGCGGCGTCGGTCAGCGTGCCGCTGGACAGCGTGTCGTCCATGGCCAGCAGGATGCCGTCCTTGCTGAAGAACCCGCTGGCCGGCGGGATGCCCATCAAGGCGGCGAACCCGATCGTCATCGCCACGAACGTCACCGGCAGCTCCCGCCGCAGACCGCCCATCTGAGTCATCAGGTTGGAGCCCACGTGGTGGATCACCGCGCCCGCGCACAGGAACAGCAGGGCCTTGAACGCGCCGTGGGTCAGCAGGTGGAAGATGGCCGCCGTGTCGGAGCCCGCCGCCAGGCCGCCCGCCATGTAGGCGAGCTGGCTGACCGTGGAGTAGGCGAGCACGCGTTTCAGGTCGTCCTGGGCGAGCGCGGCCAGCGCGGCGCCCAGCATGCCGAGCGCGGCCAGGACGGCGAGCACGTCGAGCGTGGGCCGGGCGGCGAGGAAGGCCGGGAAGAGCCTGGCCACGATGAAGATGCCGGCCGCGACCATGGTGGCGGCGTGGATCAGCGCGCTGATCGGCGTCGGGCCCGCCATCGCGTCGGGGAGCCAGGTGTGCAGCGGGACCTGTGCGCTCTTGCCCGCCACCCCGGCCAGCAGCAGCATCGTGGCGGTCACCACGGTGGCCGCGGACATCTCGGGCACCTTGCTCAGCACGTCGGCGATGCGGAAGCTGCCGGCCGCCGCGCCGAGCACGAAGATGCCGAACAGGAAACCGACGTCGCCCAGACGGGTGACGAGGAACGCCTTGATCGCCGCGCGGGAGTTGCCCCGGTCTTCCCACCAGTGGCCGATGAGGAGGTAGGAGCAGAGGCCCATGATCTCCCAGCCCACGTAGAGGACCAGGAGGTCGCCCGCATAGACGACCAGGAGCATGGCGCTGGTGAACAGGCTGATGAACGCGCTGTAGGAGGGGTAGCGCGGGTCGTCCTTGAGGTAGCCGACCGAGTAGACCTGTACGGCCAGGGCCACCGCGGTCACCAGGACGCCGAGGACGCTCGACAGGTTGTCGGCCTGAAGGGTGAGCGAGATCGGGATGCCGCCGGTGACGATCGTGCCGTAGGTCCGGCCGGTGGGCGGGGACGTGGTGACGCCGTTGAGGTAGGCGAACCCTGGGTCCCAGGCCAGCCAGGTGGCGAGGACGGCCGCGGCGGCGGTGGGGATGATCGCGAGCCAGGCGGCTCGGGTGTTGGCCTGCTTCTTGGCCTGCGTGTTGGCCTGCGTGTTGGCGCGCTCGTTCGCCGTGGTGCGCGGGGCGGGGCGCCGACGGTGGGGCCAGCGTGAGAGCAGGAGGCCCGCGAAGGCGGCGAGGACCGGGAGGAGCACGGCCAGCAGGGGGAACGTCGTCATCGTGGGCCACCTCGCTTGACGGGCTGCTCGCCCGCGCGGCCATCCTCGGTCTCAGCCTGGCCCTTTTCGCCCGGCTGGCCTGCTTGGCTTGCGTTCGGTGGGTGATCGGCGGGGTCGGCGGGGGTGTGGGCGGCTTGGCTGCGTGGCGGGGCCGCTGGGATCAGCGCGAGGTCGCCGGGGTCCTGGTCGCCGGGCGCTTCTGCCGCTGCCTCAGCGGCCTGTTCGTCGCCGGGCTCCCCGGGCTCGGCGAGGTCGCGTAGGTGGTCGAGGTCGACCGTGCGGCGGTTGCGGTAGAGGGCCAGCACGATCGCCAGGCCCAGCCCCACTTCGGCGGCCGCGATGACGATGACGAAGAGGGTGAGCACCTGGCCGCTGTGCAGCCGATCGCCCAGCCACACGTCGAACGCCACCAGGTTGAGATTGACGGCGTTGAGCATCAACTCGACCGACATCAGCACGAGGATCGTGTTGCGCCGGGCGAGCACGCCGTAGACGCCGACGGAGAAGAGGAGCGCGGAGACGACCGCCGGGTAGACGATGTGCACTACCTACCCCCGGTGTGGTCGGGTGGCGAGCTGGATCCGGCCTGGTCGGGTGATGGGGCGCCGTTGGGCTGGGAGCTCGGGTCGGGGGGCGGGCCGCCGGGGATGTCCGTACGGGACAGCACGATGGCGCCGATCAGGGCGGCGAGCAGCAGCACCGACAGCGCCTCGAACGGCAGCACCCACGTGGCGAACACGCTGGCGCCCAGCGCTTCGGCGCTTCCTTGGCCTGGTTTGAGCGGGGTGTAGGCCGTACGGAAGCCGTCGATCACCACCGTGACCAGGACGGCCGCCGTCGCCACCGCCACCACCGCGGCGACCAGCCTGTTGCCGCTGTCGAGGTCGGCGGAGCGGCCGATGGGCGCACGGGTCAGCATGATGCCGAACAGCATCAGCACCACGACCGCACCCACGTAGATCAGGACCTGGACCCAGGCCACGAACTCGGCGGTCAGCACGAGATAGCCGCCGGCCAGCGCGCCGAAGCTCACCACGAGCCAGAGGGCGGCGTGGACCAGTTGCCTGGTCGTGACGACGAGCAGCGCCGAGCCAACCGCTACCGCGCCCAGCAGCAAGAAGACGATCTCTTGCCCGGTGGGTGACAGGTAGGAGGGCACCGCTTCGATCACGACTCCTCCTCGGACTCCCTCGGCTCGTCAGGATCGAGCCGCCCCGGTGGCCTGATGGACCGTGGATCGGCCATCTTGCGCCGGCGAGGGCTCGCGGAAGAAGTCTGCTCCTCCGGCCCGGGCTCCGGTTGCGGTTCGCCCGTGGCTGTGGACAAGTTTTGTTCGGGCGGCTGCCCTGTGGATGAAGCCGGTCCCCCGGGTTGCTCCGCCCCTGTGGAAGGTCCGGCGTCGCTGTCGGCTTCTGAGGGGGATCCGGCGCCCGTCGCATCCGGAGCCGAGGTGTCCGTCGCATCGGGAGCCGAGGTGTCCGTCCTGCCCTCTGCTGAGGAGTCGGCGTCCCTTCCGGCCTCGATCGCAGGGCCGGCATCCGTTCCGGTTCCTGTTGAGGAGCCGGTGCTTCCGCTGCCGTCGGCCGCAGGGCCGGTGCCCGTCTCGTCGGCTGTCGAGGGGCCGGATTCCGTCCCCGAGCCGGTGTCATCGCCTGTTGGGGAGCCGGTTTCCCCCTGGCCCTCTGGTGAAGCAGCGGGCTGGGGGCGGGAGGGGAGGACGCCCGGGGGGCGGATGCCGCGTACGTTCGACATCGTGCGGCGCTTCGACGGCGCGCTGGGGTCGGCCTGCGCTGCGGGCGGCTCCCCCGCAGGAGACTCCGCCACGGCGGGTGTCTCGCCGGAGGGAATGCCGTCGGCGGGCGTCTCCCCTGGGCGAGCGTCCGTCGCGGGCATACCGGCCGCGGGAGTATCGGTGGTGGAGGTACCGGCCGAAGGCGGTTCCGGGGTGGAGGTACCGGTCGAAGGCAGTTCCGGGGTGGAAGTGCCGGTCGAAGGCAGTTCCGGGGCGGAGGTGGTACCGGCCGGAGGCGGTTCCGGGGTGGAGGGGGTACCGGCCGAAGGCGATCCCGTCGTGGGGGTGCCGGCCGACGGCGTCTCCGGGGTGGGGGTGCTGGGCTTGGTGTCGGGGCGCGCGGCCGGCGTGGGTTTGCCCGCTCTAGCCGTACGGGCTGCGTCCCCCGTACGGGCGGCGGCGGGGCGGCGCGGGGCGGCGGTGAGCTCCTTCGGGGGCTCGGCGCCGGGGTCGTGGGCCGGAGGGGGCGGCACCGTCTGGGTCCAGGCGGCCAGCTTGTCCTTCTCGTGAAGGAGGTTACGGATGTCGCCTTCCGCGTACTCGAACTCCGGAGACCAGAAGAGCGCGTCGAACGGGCACACCTCGATGCAGATCCCGCAGTACATGCACAGGGCGAAGTCGATCGCGAAGCGGTCGAGGACGTTGCGCTGACGCGGACGGCCGCCCTCGGGCGCGGGGAGCGTCTCCTTGTGGGAGTCGATGTAAATACACCAGTCGGGACACTCTCGGGCACAGAGCATGCAAGAGGTGCAGTTTTCCTCAACTAGGGCGATAACGCCGCGGCTCCGCGGCGGGAGGGCGGGCTTGACCTCGGGATACTGCTGCGTCACCGATTTGCGCAGCATGTGACGAAGAGTGATGGACAGCCCTTTTGCCAGTCCGACTCCCGGTATCCGCGCCATGGTTCAACATCATGACGCACTTGGCCCCGCACGTGAATGAGCCAGAGCGTTGTCCCCAGTTTTTCCACAGTCATCCACAGGTTGGCGGGAGGTTATCCACAAGCTGTGCGCATGCCCGATATGAACGACTGCATGGCGATAGTCTCTCGCCATGCAGCACAGCCATCCGGTCCGTCCCAGTGGCGGGGCGTGGGCGGCCGCCGTCGTGTGGGCCTGCCTGCCCCTGTTCACGTGCGGCCTGGCGACCCCGTTCACGATCGGGTTCGCGGCTTTCTGGCTGCGCAGCATCTGGCACGTCTTCGCCGCCTCCTGCTACCTGGTCGCCATCGGGTCCTTCGTGATCGCGGCCCTCGCCTACGACGACTTCGAGGACATTCCTGGTCCCCTGTCCGCAGTGGTGTCCCTGGGCCTCCTGATCAGCTGGATCGGCGGGGTCATCCACTCGGGGATCCTGGTGCCCTTCATGGTGCGCGCGCGTCTCAGAGCGCCTGTCTACCGGCCGGCGCCCATCCGGCAGCCTGTGGTGGACCTGCACCAGCGCACCACGTCGCCCACGCCCCATCGGCGGCCCGCGGAGCCGGCTCATCGGCGGCCCGGGGAGAGCGATCAGGCGCGGCGGCCCGGGGAGCCGGAGTGGATCGGGCATTACCGGGTGCTCCAGCCGCTCGGGCGCGGCGGGCAGGGGGCGGTCTACCTGGCGATGGCGCCCAACGGGGTGCGGGTCGCCGTGAAGGTGCTGCACGATCTGGTCGATGACGTGGCGCGGGCCAGGTTCGCGCGGGAGGTGGAGGCGGCTCGGCGAGTCGCGACGTTTTCCACAGCCCGGGTCCTCGACGTCAACATCAGCGGGCAGCACGCGTACATCGTGAGCGAATACGTGGAGGGGCCGTCGCTGGAGCAGCTCGTACGCAAGCACGGGCCGCGCGACGAGGACGGCCTGACGCGGCTGGCGTTGTCCACAGCCGGTGCGCTGGCGGCCATCCACAAGGCGGGGGTCGTTCATCGCGACTTCAAGCCGAGCAACGTGCTGATCGGGAACGACGGGCCGCGCGTGATCGACTTCGGGATCGCCAGGGCGCTCGATCAGGTGACCGTGACGTCCGGGAAGATGGTGGGGACACCGCCGTACATGTCGCCCGAGCAGTTGACGGGGGAAGCGGTGGGGCCGGCCTCCGACGTGTTCAGCTGGGCGGTCACGATCATGTTCGCGGCCACCGGGCGGCCCGCCTTCGGGGAGGACACGGTGCCTGCGGTCTTCAACCGGGTGCTGACGGTCCACCCGGACCTGTCGCCGCTGCCGCCCGGATTGCGGGCGATCGTGGGGTCGTGCCTCAACAAGAGCCCGGACGAACGGCCCTCGGCCTCGGACACGATGCTGGCCATCATCCATTAGGCCGACACGCCCAGCTGGGCGCGCACCCCTGACGCCACCCATCAGGACGCACTTCGGCGCACGCCACCCATCAGGACGCACTTCGGTGAACGCCGCTGACGATGCACTTCGGCGCACGTCATCGAATGGCGGCCCCCAGGGACCGCACGCCGCCGACGACAGCCCGTCAGGGCGTGGCTTCTCTGGCCGCCTTGGCGAGGTCGAGGTACTCCTCGCGCCCCACCCTGTGCGCCGCCAGCATCAGCCCGTGCCGTTCGGCGAACCGGTGTGCGTCCTCCGCCGACCAGCGGCCCGGCAGGTGATGGAGCGCCTTGCCGAACCGGTCGAGCACGAAGAGCCCGGTCAGGTCCTCGTACCGGTAGATGAGGAGGCTGAAGGCCTGCCCCGGCCTCTCGCCCATCCAGAGCTTGGCTATGTCCGCGTTCCCCGCGGTCACGTAAAGCTTGTTGTACGATCGCGGGTTCAGGTAGGGGCCGCCGGGCGGGCCGAGGACCGTGCCGCGCCGCACCCGCCGGCGATGCATCCGGGTGAGCGCCGGCCGGATGACCAGCAAGGCCGGGCTGAAGGCCACCATCAGCCATTTGGCCTCGAATATGTCCACGAGAAAGCGGCCTAAAGTCGACAGGCCGCGCCACGCGCCCCACATTCCCCATGTGCCCATATACACCATGAGGCCCAGGCCGGCGACTCCCGCGCACACGGCCATCGTTTTGCGCCATTTGGACAGGGACGGCAGCGGCAGACCGCGCAGCCGCTGCCAGCCGGGAGCGCGGCCGGCGAGCACCGTGCGGACCTTCGCCGAGGGCTTTTCGCGAGCGTCCACCAGCGGGAGACCGGCCCGCCGGCTGAAGTCTTGCAGGTGGGGCGTGTGCCAGTCGCCGGGCAGGTCGAGGAGGACCAGGCCGTCGGCGTCCAGCGCCGCGACGCCCTTGACGGAGTGCGACTTGCGTTCCTGGTCCGCGACGACGTCATGGTTGTACTGATAAAGGCACATAGGCCGTACATGTACGGAATGGCCGGAAACCTGGTCGGTCGCGGTGAGCATTCCGTCACCGGCGGAGGTCAGCAGGGTTTTGGGACACCGGCTGCCTTTCGCCGCACCCGCGACGGGAAGGAGTTCTTTCATGCGTCATATCCCCCAATGGGCCCCTGCCCGGTTATGACGAATAAGGGCGGCGTAAAGTTTCCGCGCCGCCCTTCACCGAGCATGCACTCAGGTGAGGACTCTGACCACTCCGGTGAGCGCGAGCTGAACGAGGGCCAGCGGGACGAGAACGGCCCAGGCGAGCTTCTGGAGCTGGTCCTCGCGCAGCCGGGGATAGGTCACCCGCAGCCAGATCACCACGAACGCCAGCAGGAACACCTTGACCAGCGTCCACAGCCAGCCGGGCAGGAACGGGCCGTGCCAGCCGCCCAGGAACAGCACGGTGGTCAGGAAGGACAGGACCACGATCCCGGCGTACTCGGCGAGCATGAACAGGGCGAAACGCATGCCGGTGTATTCGGTCATCGGGCCCATGATGATCTCGGACTCGGCGATCGGCATGTCGAAGGGCGGACGGCGCAGCTCGGCCAGCCCCGCCAGGAAGAAGACCACGCCGCCGATCGCCTGCCAGGGCAGCCACCACCACTGCCACGCCTCGACGATCCCGGGAAGCGACAGCGTGCCCGCGGCCATCGCGACCGACGCGGCCGCCAGCACCAGCGGCAGCTCGTACGACATGAGCTGAGCGGCCGAGCGCATGCCGCCGAGCACGGAGTATTTGTTGGCCGACGCCCAGCCGGCCATGATCGAGCCGAGCACCCCGATGCCCATGACGGCGAGGACGAAGAACAGGCCGAGGCTGAGATCCACGGCCACCAGGCCGCGGTCGAGCGGGATGGCGATGAGCACGACCAGGTACGGGACGAGCGCCACGCCCGGCGCGATCATGAAGATGCGGCGGTCCGCCGCGGCCGGGATGATGTCCTCCTTCTGCGCGAACTTCACCCCGTCGGCGATGAGCTGCGCCCAGCCGTGGAAGCCGCCGGCGTACATGGGGCCGAGCCGCGACTGCATGTGGGCCATGACCTTGTGCTCGGTCTGGCCCACGATCAGCGGCAGCACCAGGAACACGATGAGGATGACGGCGAAGCTCAGCACCACGTCAAGCATCAGGCGGCCCCCAGTCGGCTGGCACTCCAGGTGGAAGCGTCTTGCGGCGGCTCGGCGCGCCGTGCCCGGACTCGCCGGGCTCCTTCGCGCCCGGCCACACCTTGGCCACGCGCGCGGCCAGGATGAAGTCCTTGCGCAGCGGATGACCCTCGAAACCGTCCGGCAGGAGCAGCGGCACCAGGTAGGGGTGACCGTCGAAGATCACGCCGAACATCTCGTACGTCTCGCGCTCGTGCCAGTTCGCGCCCCGGTAGACGCCCACGGCGCTGGCCAGGCGCGGGTCCTCGCGGAGCACACGCGTGCGGAGGAGCAGGCGCCGCCCGGCGGGCGGGTTGTAGACGTGAGCGACGACGTGGAAGCCGTCCGGCGGGTCCTCCACGCCGGTCAGCCAGTCGAAGTAGACGTAGCCGAGTGAGTCTCTGACGAACGTCAGCAGCTCGATCCAGTCCGCGGCACCCACGTCGATCGTGGTGTCGCCGTAGGACTCCGAGACCTGGGCGCGATCGCCGAACCGCTCCGCGAGCCCGTTCACGCGTCCCCCGGCCGGGAGCCGAGGTAGCGGTCGCCGAGATTCTCCCCCGCGATCTTCTCCTGCAGCTTCATGATCCCGTAGAGCAGCGCCTCGGGCCTGGGCGGGCAGCCGGGCACGTAGACGTCGACGGGGACGATCTGGTCCACGCCGTTGGTCACGCAGTAGGAGTCCCAGTAGGGGCCGCCGCTGTTGGAGCAGGCGCCGAACGAGATCACGTATTTCGGGTCGGGCATCTGCTCGTAGAGGCGCTTCACGGCGGGGGCCATCTTGTCGGTGACCGTCCCCGACACGATCATCAGGTCGGCCTGCCGCGGGCCGTTCGCGAACGGGATCACGCCGAACCGGATGAAGTCGTGCCTGCTCGTCGAGGTCGCGATGAACTCGATGGCGCAGCAGGCCAGCCCGAAGTTGAACACCCACAGGGAATAGCGCCTGCCCCAGTTGAGGACGAAGCGCATCGGCTTGGGCGCCAGCCTGGAGATAGGGCCCACCGTGGGCATCGGGAGATCCGTTGCTGCCATGCCGCCCATTCTTGCGCGGATCAGGATCACTGGCCAGGCACAGCCCCCGGCCGGGTCGTCCTGGGTTACCATCCCGTCATGGACGGCTATTTCGGGTCGTACGTGCTCGTCGCCGCGCTGCTCGCCATCGGTGTCGCCATCGTGGCCGGAGCCCTGTTCGCCAATCGCCTCCTCCGCCCGAGCAGGCCCACCGCCGAGAAGCTGACCACGTACGAGTGCGGGGTCGACCCGGTCGGCGACGGCTGGGCGCAGTCGCAGGTCCGCTACTACGTCTTCACCTACCTGTACGTGGTGTTCGCGGTGGACGCCGTCTTCCTGTTCCCCTGGGCCACGGTCTTCGACGCGCCGGGCTACGGCCTGACGACGCTGGTCGAGATGTTCGTCTTCCTCGGCTTCATCGCCCTGGGCATCGTGTACGCCTGGCGCAAACGCGTCCTGTCGTGGACGTGACGGGCGTACCCAGCGCGGTCAAAGCCTCTGGACCTATCACCCCAAATCGGGGTAAATAGCAAGATCTCCCCCATACTCTGACATCCATGCATAAAAAGCGGTTCTACTCCGGAATCGCTCTGCTGGCCCTCTCGACGGGAGGATGCGGTCTGGCCGCCGCCTCCCCCGCGCGGGACGTCGTGGTCCCGGCAGAGCCGACGCTGATCGACTTCGTCGACCCGGCGACCGTCGTCGGCCTGTCCACCAGGACGCTGACCGAAGGCGACTCCACAGACTCCACGGCCAGCCGCTACGTGCACATCAACTACCCCGAGCTCCCCACCGCCCCCGCGCTCACCCAGGCGCTGAGCGCGCAGGCCCGGCGCCAGCTCAAGGAGTTCCGCAAAACCTCGGGCGTCGGCGCGCCCGGCTCCCGCCCCGAGCTGAACGTGGACTGGCAGCTCGCCGCCGCCTCCGCCCAGGCGATCGCGGTACGGCTGCGCACCGGCGAGTCCTTCGGCGCGAGCTGGGGCAACTCCACCCGTACGTACTGGTTCGACCCGCGCAACGGCAAAGTGGCCGACTCCACCGGATTGCTGTCCGGGCAGGGCGCGGTCCGCCGGCTCGCCACGCTGGTCAAGGAGCAGCTCAAGGAGCGCGGCCCGCAGCGCGAGAGCGTGACGTCCGACGGCGCCCAGTTCGACTCGATGGCCTTCAACAGCGGCGGGGACCTGGTGGTCGAGTTCGACGACTGCCAGCTCGGGCCGTGCTCGCTGGGCCGGGTCGCGGTGGCCGTACCGGCCGGAAGGGCCGCGCCGCTGCTGTCCGGGCTGGGCCGGCGGGCGCAGGAGAGCGCGAAGGAGGCGGCCAGGCGCGCGGTCCCCGCCACGCCCAGGACAGCGCCCACAACCGGTCCCGACGCCGTCAGCAGCCGGGCCGGGACGGTGGACTGCGCGGCGACCAAGTGCGTGGCGCTGACGTTCGACGACGGCCCTGGGCCCTACACCGGCGAGTTGCTGGACGCCCTGCGCGAGGAGCGCGCCCGCGCCACCTTCTTCGCGGTCGGGACCAGCGCCGCCGCGCAGCCCGCCCTGCTGCGCAGGATGAGCGCGGAGGGCCACCTGATCGGGAACCACAGCTGGACGCACAGGTGCCTGTCGGAGCAGCCGACCAGCAGGATCTCCGACTCGCTCGGCCGGACCGAGGACGTGATCGCCGCGGCCATCGGGCAGGCCCCCAAGCTGGTACGCCCTCCGTACGGAGCCGTCAGCCAGGACCTGCGCGACGTAGCGGGTGAACTGGGGTTGTCCTTGGTCAACTGGGACGTGGACACTAGGGACCAGGACGGCGGCAAGGCGGCGGACATCGCGGACCGTGCGGTACACGGGACGCATCCAGGTGCGATCATTCTCATGCACGACATCCATCGGGAGACCGTTGAGGCGGTTCCGGACATCCTCAAAAGGTTGCGCGGGAAGGGTTACAGCTTCGTCACCGTTCCTGAGTTGTACGGTTCGGCAGGGATGCAGGCCGGACGCTTGTACAGGTCAGGGAACGAGCTGCGGGGTAAGCAGCCCCTGACGTAGCGCACGCACTAGGGGGACGTATAGTTGGCGCTCGTGACCCGAACCGTCCTGTTCGCCCGCCTGCATGTAGACCTCTGCAGGCTCGCGTCCGGGCTGTGTCGTCGTTCCTCCACCTCACCCTGACTCCGACCGCGCTTGTTTACCCGCATGTTGCGGCACGCAAACGCGTGACCTTCCGAGGATCTAGCATGGAAACAGAGAACGCGCCGAAGCAACCGCGCATTGGCGCGTCGAGGAGGACTGAGCTGTGACAAAGCAGGTCCAGCAACTCGACCGCGTGATCATCAGATTCGCCGGCGACTCCGGCGATGGCATGCAGCTCACCGGCGACCGCTTCACCGCGGGCACGGCGGAGTTCGGCAACGACCTGTCGACGCTCCCTAACTTCCCAGCCGAGATCCGCGCACCCGCAGGCACCCTGCCCGGCGTGTCGAGCTTCCAGCTCCATTTCGCCGACCACGACATTCTCACGCCCGGCGACGCGCCGAACGTGCTGGTGGCCATGAACCCGGCCGCGCTCAAGGCCAACCTGGGCGACCTGCCCAGGGGCGCGGACATCATCGCGAACATCGACGAGTTCACCAAGCGCAACCTGCAGAAGGTCGGCTTCACCGCCAACCCGCTGGAGGACGACACGCTGAGCGAGTGGCGGGTGCACGCGGTCCCGCTGACGTCGCTCACCGTCAAGGCGCTCGAAGGCTTCGACCTGTCCAAGAAGGACGCCGAGCGCTCCAAGAACATGTTCGCTCTCGGCCTGCTGTCGTGGCTCTACCACCGGCCGACCGAGCACACCATCCGGTTCCTCGAGCAGAAGTTCGCCAAGAAGCCCGACATCGCCAAGGCCAACATCGCGGCCTTCCAGGCGGGCTGGAACTTCGGCGAGACCACCGAGTCCTTCTCCGTCTCCTACGAGGTCAAGCCCGCGCGGCTGACTCCCGGCGTCTATCGCAACATCTCCGGGAACCAGGCGCTCGCCTACGGCCTGATCGCCGCCAGCGTGCAGTCGAAGCTGCCGCTGTTCCTTGGGTCCTATCCGATCACCCCGGCCAGCGACATCCTGCACGAGCTGTCGAAGCACAAGCGGTTCGGCATCCGCACCTTCCAGGCGGAGGACGAGATCGCGGGCGTCGGCGCGGCGCTGGGGGCCGCGTTCGGCGGAGCGCTCGGCGTGACCACCACCTCGGGTCCCGGCGTGGCACTGAAGGCCGAGACGGTCGGCCTCGCGGTCACCACCGAGCTGCCTTTGATCATCGTGGACGTCCAGCGCGCCGGCCCGAGCACCGGCATGCCGACCAAGACCGAGCAGACCGACCTGCTCATGGCCATGTACGGCCGCAACGGCGAGTCCCCGGTGCCCATCGTGGCCCCGATGTCGCCGAGCGACTGTTTCGCCGCGGCCATCGAGGCGGCCAGGATCGCGGTCAAATACCGCACCCCGGTCATGCTGCTCTCGGACGGCTACCTGGCCAACGGCTCGGAGCCGTGGCGCCTGCCGGAGATTTCCGACTTGCCGGACATTTCACAGGAGTTCACGACGACGCCCAACGGCGACGACGACGAGTTCCTGCCCTACAAGCGTGACACCGAGACGCTGGCCCGCCCGTGGGCCATCCCGGGCACCGCCGGGCTGGAGCACCGCATCGGCGGCATCGAGAAGGCCGACGGCACCGGCAACATCTCCTACGACCCGAACAACCATGACTTCATGGTGCGCACCCGGGCCGCCAAGATCGACGGCATCGACGTCCCGGACCTCGAGGTCGACGATCCTGACGGCGACGCGAAGGTGCTGGTCATCGGCTGGGGATCGACGTACGGCCCGATCGCCGCGGCCATCCGGCGCATCAGGAAGAGCGGCGGCAAGGTCGCGCAGACCCATCTGCGCCACCTCAACCCCCTGCCCGCCAACACCGGCGAGGTGCTCAAGCGCTATGACAGAGTGCTGCTGCCCGAGATCAACCTCGGTCAGCTCGCCCTGCTGCTGCGGGCCCGCTACCTCGTCGACGTGATCAGCTACAACCGCGTGCGCGGGCTCCCGTTCAAGGCCGAGGAGCTGGCCGGAGTCATCCAGGACGTGATCGACAATGACTGAGCTGGTGAACGGGAAAGGCCTGTCGCTCGTTCCCAAGACGGACGTGAAGCAGAGCCTCAAGGACTTCAAGTCCGACCAGGAGGTGCGCTGGTGCCCGGGTTGCGGTGACTACGCGATCCTGGCCGCGGTGCAGAGCTTCCTGCCCGAGCTGGGGCTCAAGCGCGAGAACATCGTGTTCGTGTCGGGCATCGGGTGCTCCTCGCGCTTCCCCTACTACCTGAACACCTACGGCTTCCACTCCATCCACGGTCGCGCGCCCGCGATCGCGACGGGGCTGGCCGCCTCCCGCCCCGACCTGTCGGTGTGGGTGATCACTGGTGACGGCGACGCGCTGTCGATCGGCGGCAACCACCTGATCCACGCGCTGCGCCGCAACGTCAACCTGAACATCCTGCTGTTCAACAACAGGATCTACGGTCTGACCAAGGGCCAGTACTCGCCGACCTCCGAGGTCGGCAAGATCACCAAGTCGACGCCGATGGGCTCGCTGGACAAGCCGTTCAACCCGATCTCGCTGGCCCTCGGCGCCGAGGCGTCGTTCGTGGCCAGGACCATCGACTCCGACCGCAAGCACCTGCAGTCGGTGCTGCGCGAGGCGACCGCGCACAGCGGCACCTCGCTGGTGGAGATCTACCAAAACTGCAACATCTTCAACGACAACGCCTTCGAGCAGCTCAAGGACCCTGCGGTCCGCGACGACATCACGCTGCGCCTGGAGCACGGGCAGCCGATCGCGAACGCCTCGAAGGTCGCTGTGCGGGCCGCCAACGGCAGCATCGAGGTCGTGGCCCCCGGCACGGTCAGCGAGGAGCAGATCCTCGTGCACGACGCGCACAACCCCGACCCGTCGGTGGCGTTCGCGCTCAGCAGGCTGGACGAGCCGGCCTTCGAGCACGTGCCGATCGGCATCTTCCGTCAGGTGAGCCGGCCGGCTTACGACGTGCTGATGGCCGAGCAGCTGGAGGAGGCCGTCGCGAAGAAGGGCCCCGCCGACCTGAGCGAGCTGCTGCTGGGCGGCGACACCTGGCGGATCAGCTAGCGGATGATTAGATGGAGCCGTTCGCTCGAACGGCTCCATCTACCGCGGAGGTCACCCCACGATGTCGTTCTGGCCGGATACCGTGGCGTTGGTGACAGGTGCGGCCGGATTCATCGGCTCCCACCTGATCAGGCGCTTACCCACGCTGGGGACCCAGGTGCACGCCGTCAGCCGCCGCCCGCAGCGGGCCCGCGCAGGCGAGACCTGGCACGTGGCCGACCTGAGCGACGCCGAGGCCACCACCCGGCTTTTCCGGTCCGTACGCCCGAGCCTGCTGTTCCACCTCGCCAGTGAGGTGACCGGCTCGCGTGGTGACGAAGTCGTCCGCCCCACGCTGGAGAGCAACCTCATCGGCACGGTCAACGTCCTGGCCGCCGCCAAGGAATTCGCCGTCAAGACCGTGCTCACCGGCTCCATCGAGGAGCCGCGCCCCGGAAACGGCCAGGCGCCGCCATCGTCCGCCTACGCGATGGCCAAGTGGGCCGCCACCGGCTACGCCGACCTCTACCACCGGCTCTGGGGCCTGCCCGTCACCGTGCTGCGCCCCTCCATGGTCTACGGGCCCGACCAGCCCGACACCAGCAAGCTCGTGCCGTACGTGACCCTCTGCCTGTTACGCGGCCAGCGCCCCAGCCTGACGAAGGGCAGCAAGCTGGCGGACTGGATCTACGTGGACGACGTCGTCGACGCGTTCGTCTCCGCCGGCGAATCGGACGAGGCGATAGGTCACGCCGTCGATATCGGGACCGGCGTCTCGACCTCGGCTCGGCACGTCGTCGAGAAACTCCACCACATCATCGGCGCCGGCGAAGCGCCCGAATTCGGCACCGTACCGGATCGCACCCACGATATTCCGCAGGTCGGCGACATCGAACCGGCCGCCGCCAAGCTGGGCTGGCAACCTGCCACGAGTTTGGACGAAGGGTTGCGCCGAACTGTCAATTGGTATGCGTCGCAAGAAAGTCACGAAAAGTCACAGCCTTAGCCGCTTAGGCGGAATTCTGAGACGATGGGGCTACTTATCTGGCCGAAGGAGCCCCTTTATGAGCCGCCTTAACGCCCTGCGCAGTCGTTTCGTGGACGCGCCCAATTCACTGGGAGCCAAGGCACGAGCGCGGAGGTGGCAGTGGTTCGCCGGGCAGTTCCCCGGCCTCGACCAGATGAGCGTTATCGACCTGGGCGGTACGGCGGGCGCCTGGATGCGCGCCCCCGTCCAGCCCGCGCACGTGCACATCGTCAACCTCGAACAGCCGCCGGCCGACCTGCCGTCCTGGCTGCGCGCCGACGTGGCCGACGCCTGCGACCTGCCGGCCTCGATCCGCAGCAGCCGCTACGACCTGGTGTTCTCGAACGCGGTCATCGAGCATGTGGGCGGGCACCTGCGGCGCGGCCAGTTCGCCGACACCGTGCACGAGCTGGCCGACCGGCACTGGGTGCAGACGCCCTACCGCTATTTCCCGGTCGAGCCGCACTTCCTGTTCCCGGCCTTCCAGTTCCTGCCGCTGGCCGCCCGTACGTCGATCCTGCGCCGCTGGCCGCTCGTCCACACGCCGACCTCCGACCGCGACGCCGCCCGGATGATCGCCATGGAGGTCGAGCTGCTCAGCGTGACCGAGATGCGGCACTACTTCCCCAAGTCGCAGATCCGCTTCGAGCGGCTGGCCGGCCTGGTGAAGTCGGTCATCGCGGTACGCACGTGACCTCCGATCGCGGAGCCTAGTCCGCGGTGACCGCGCTTCTGCCGTCCTCCCAGGTGTTGCCCTTCCAGACGTTGCCCGGCCCGTCGGCGTCCCAGTAGGACACCGGCCCGGCACTTCCGCCCTTGGGCCACACGCGGCGGCTGAAGACGTTGTCGATCACCTTGATGTTGGAGGACAGGCCCTTCTTCCCCGCGCCCGCGTAGATCGTCCAGCCGCCGCCGGCCAGCAGGTTGCCCTCCACGAGGACGTTGCGGGTCACGCCGAAGTCCTGGAACAACGCGATCGCACCCGTCTGGTCGAGCGTGTTGATCACGGTGTTGTGCCTGATGACGAGCTGGGTGCCGGCCGCCGCGGTGTCCGTGGACATGATCATGTCGGTGTGGTCGCCGGAGTAGTACTTCGGATCGTGCACGTAGGAGTCCTCGACCAGACCCTGTTCGGTGAGGATGCCGTTGGAGATGGTGTGGATGTCCACGCGGGACACGGTGATCAGCTTGCCCTGGTTGAGGATGCCGAACTGGGTGCGCACCTTGCCGTTGCCGAAGATCTCGCTGTCCTCGACCTTGAGGCCGGTGAAGCCCTCGCGCTGGAGGATGCCCCAGTAGTCGGACTGGCCGCGTACCCGGGTGTTGCGGATGGTCACGTTGTTGGCCTCGACCGTGATGTCGCCCGTGAGGTCCCAGCCGTCGATGACCTTGCCGTCTTCCTTGATGACGATCGAGCCGGTCTTCTTCGTCAGCTCGGTGCCGTCCGGAACGCCCGTGTTGCCGGGACCCGGCCAGTCGCCTGAGGGCGGTGGCACCGTGACGGTCTTGGACGGCGTAGGGGTCGGGGTAGGCGTCTTCGTGGGCGTCACGGTCGGCGTCGGGGTCTGCGTTCTCGTAGGAGTCACCGTCGGGGTCCCCGTGGGAGTCGCGGTCGGGGTCCTCGTAGGAGTCACCGTCGGGGTCCCCGTAGGAGTCACCGTCGGCGTCCCCGTAGGAGTCACGGTGGGCGTCGGCGTCGCAGTCCGGGTCGGTGTCACGGATGGCGTCGGCGTCGGCGTCGGGGTGACGGTGACGGTCGGCGTCACCGTGGGTGTCGCTGTCGGAGTGGGTGTCGCGGTCGGAGTGGGGGTCGCAGTCGGCGTGGCGGTCGGCTTCTTCGTCGGCTTGTGGGTCGGGCGCCGCGTCGGCCTGGGCGTCGGCCGCTTCGTCGGCTTGCGGTCCCAGAACCACCACCACGGATGCGCCTCGCGGGTCGGTCGCGCCCGGGATCCGCGTCCTGCGGCCGCCGACGGAGTGGCGGAGGCGGCGACCTCGGTCAGCGCGACCGGCGACTCCCGCCCGTCGGCCCCGTCCGTGACGACGACGAAGTATCCGCCCGCCAGCACGGCAGCCGCCGTCACACCGGCGAGCGATAACCAGCCGGTCCGCCTATTACGCCTTCGATGCCGCGACACAGGCGACTCCTTCCGTACGTGACCACGTCGAGCCCCCTTGAGGGAGAGTAGTCACGCGAAGGCCGCCTGCGGGCTTTTTCTACTAAAAAAGGCTCGCATTCCCCAAAAACATCAGGAAACCCAGCTTGCTCAATTATCACCAAGAAAGTGGATAATGATCGTCATCCCGGCGATACTGGGCCGCCATCTTCCCAGGTATTGCCTCTCCAGAGATTTCCCTTCCCGTCATGATCCCAATACGAGACCGGTCCGGCATGACCGCCTTTGGGCCACACCTTGCGGCTGAAGACATTGTCGATCACCTTGATATTCGACGACTTGCCCTTGACCCCGGCGCCCGCGTACAGCGCCCAGCCGCCGCCGGCCAGGAAATTGCCCTCGACCGTCACGTTCTTCACCACGCCGAAGTCCTGGAACAACGCGATCGCGCCCGTCTGGTCCAGCGTGTTGACCACCGTGTTGTGCCGGATGACCAGCTCCGTCCCCTCGGCCGGCGGCCCAGTGGACATGATCATGTCGGTGTGGTCTTCGGAGTAGTACTTCGGATCGTGCACGTACGAGTCCTCGACCAGGCCCTGCTGGGTCAGGATCCCGTTGGAGATGGTGTGGATGTCCACCCGGGACACGGTGATCAGCTTGCCCTGGTTCAGGATGCCGAACTGGGTGCGCTGCTTGCCGTTGCCGAAGATCTCGGTGTCCTCGACCTTGAGCCCGGTGAAGCCCTCGCGCTGGAGGACCCCCCACCAGCCCTTGGTGCCGCGCACCCGCGTGTTGCGGATGGTCACGTCGTCGGCCTCGACCGTGATCGCGCCGGTGACCTCGAGCCCGTCGATGACCGTGCCGCTCTTGGTCACCACCATGGACCCCGACGGGCGCAGCTTCGTGCCTGCCGGAACGCCGGTGTTGTCCGGTCCTGGCCACGCCTTCTCGGCCGGCTTCGACGGCGGAGCGGAGACGGACGCCTGCGCCTTGGTGGCGACCGGCTCCCGCCCGGCGTCGCTCGCGCAGCCGCCCAGCACCACGAGCAGGCTCACACCGCCGCACAACCCCAGGGAAAGCCGCTTCACTCGCCCTTGGACCCCCGGCCGCCGAGGAGGTCGGCCAGCGCGGGCGGGGTCCAGCGCTTGGCGACCTGGCGGAGGTTGCTCTTCCACTCCTCGCCCGGCCGCTGCTTGAACAGGGTGGTGTGGTCGTCGGTGACCTCGTCGTCCGGCCTGCCGTTGGAGTAGTAGTAGAGCGCCATCGAGCGCCGCGCTCTGTCCTCGGGGCAGGTGAGCGGGTCAGGGTGGCCGTGGTTGGCGTCATCGGTCGTGGCGAACAGCACGAAACGGTTGAAGAGCGGGAGGATCTTGCCCTCGCACTCGGTCATGTCCTTGTTCCAGAGCTGCAGGTGCCCGCCGTAGCTCTCTTCCCAGTCCTTGTTCAGGTAGAGCAGGCCGTTGAGGCGGCGGTCGAGGTTGAGCCTGCGGCTCTTGTTGAAGTCGGCGTGCACCTTGAGGAAGCCGCCCGGCTTGATCTGGTGCAGCCCGCCGCCCTCGAAGTGCGGGTCGGAGACGAGCTGGGTGATGCCGGTCAGCCGCTCCAGGAACTCGACGAACACACCGCCGTTGAACTCCGCCAGCAGGTGCCTGGTCGTCGGCCCCATCCGCTCAGGGTCGGCCAGCGCCAGCTTCACCTCGCGCGCGGAGTCGAAGCGCTGCCAGGTGGCGTCACGGGGCTCGGGGAACTCCTCAAGGATGGGCTCCAGTGCCTCCGGCGGCAGGAAGTCGTCGATGACCACATGACGGAACGGCGAAGCCGTACGGAACTGCTCGGCGTATTTGTCCGCCAGCGGGAAGAGCTCGTCCCGGCGAAAAGCGAAGGTCTGCAGATCCTGCATGAAGTGTGTCTCCGTCTCAGCGACGTCCCGGCCCCTGATCTCCTATCGACCCATACGTGCCGTTCGTTACGTGTAACGCTCCAACCTCGGTTCGCGATGGCGAACATGTGACGCCTGGCGCTTCCCGCATCGCGGTCGTGATCGTGACCTACAACAGCGCTCGGATCCTCGGCGGCTGTCTGGCCTCGTTGCCGGTCGGCGCGCAGGGCGTGCGGCTCACCACCGTCGTGGTGGCGGACAACGCCTCGAAGGACGACTCGATCGGCCTCGCTGAGAAGGCCGCAGAGCAGATCACTGGGCAAACCACTGGGCAAACCACTGGGCTGCCGGTCAGGACCGTGCAGGTGGGCAGGAACGCCGGTTACGCCGCGGCGGTCAACGCCGGGATCGCCGCGCTCGACCTCCACGAGCTCGACGCCGTCTTCGTGATGAACCCCGACTGCCGCCTCCGTGCCGGCTCACTCGCCGCCCTGGCGGACGCGCTCGGCCGGGAGCGTACCGGCATCGCCGTCCCCATGCTGGTGAGCACCGAAGGGGTGCTGCACCACTCGCTGCGCCGCACGCCCACCGTGCGCGGCGCGCTGGCCGAGGCGCTCATCGGCGGGCGGCTGACCGCGCGGCTCGGCACGCTGGGCGAGATGGTCACCGACCCGGGCCGCTACGAGCGCCCGGGACCCGCCGTCTGGGCCACCGGCGCGGCCATGCTCATCTCGGCGGCGGCCGTCCGCGACGTCGGCCCGTGGGACGAGTCCTTCCTGCTGTACAGCGAGGAGACCGAGTACGCGCTGCGGGCCGGCGACCTCGGCTGGACACTCTGGTACGAATCCGCCGCGGTCGTCGAGCACATCGGCGGCGAGGCGAAGGTCAACCCGATGCTGGCCGCGCTGCTCACCGTCAACCGGGTGCGGCTGTTCCGCCGCCGGCGGGGACGGCTGGCGAGCGCGGCCTTCTACCTGGCCGTGCTGCTCGGCGAGTCGATACGGGCGGCAGCGGGCCGCCGTACGGCAAGGGCGTCGGTCGTGGCCCTGCTCAGGCCCTCGCGGCGGCTGCGGGCGCTACCCGGATGAGAGGAACGGACATGAGGGTCGACCGGCTGGAGATCGAGGGCGCGCTGCTGTTCGTGCCGGCTCTGCACCACGACGACCGGGGCTTCTTCACCAGGACCTTCGACGCCGCGATCGCGGCCGATCACGGGCTGGACCACGCGGCGTTCGTCCAGGACAGCCAGTCGCGCTCGCGCCAGGGCACGATCAGGGGCATGCACGGCCGCGCCGGGCGCGGCGAGGCGAAGCTCGTGCGCGCAGCGCACGGCGCCGTGCTGGACTTCCTGGTCGACGCGCGGCCGGGCTCGCCGACGTTCGGCTCCCATGTCGCGGTCCGGCTGGACGACGTGTCGTTCGCGCACCTGTACGTGCCGCCCGGGATCCTGCACGGTTACCAGGCGCTGACCGAGCACGCCGACGTCTGCTACCGCATCGACAGGGAGCACGACCCGGCCGAGGACCTGGCCGTGCGCTACGACGACCCGGACCTCGCGCTGCCCTGGCCGTTGCCGGTCAGCGCCATCAGCGAGCGTGACCTGTCGGCGGGATCCTGGAAGGAGCTCAGGAGCCGCCTGGCCGCCTGATCCCGCCGCTCGAACCGCAGCAGCGCCCCGGCCGCGCCGACCAGCAGGAACATCACGCTGGTGATGCCGGGGAAGGACAGCATGTCGAAGGTGGCCGCGCCGAGCAGCGGGATCACCAGGCAGGCGGCGATGGTCAGGGCCAGGTTGCGGACGTTCGCGTCGGTGCTCAGGTAGCGGACCCTGAGCGCGACGACGATCGCGCAGACGAGCAGGCCGACGAACGCCAGCGTGCCCAGCAGCCCGGTCTCGACCAGCGACAGCAGGTATTGGTTGTCGAACACCTGGTGCTTGAAGGGATACCAGGTGCCGAGCCCGTGCCCGAAGAACGGGCTCCTGTCGAACTCCCGCATCGCGAAGGGCCAGTCGTGCGTGCGGAACCTGATGCTGCTGTCGTCGCTCGCCCCGGCGAACAGGTTGTAGAACGTGCCGATCAGGCCGGGCGCGAGCACCTTCATGAAGCCGAGGAACACCGCGAACGCGGCGATGGTGACGACCCTGCGCCGGTTGGACCAGCCGATCAGCAGGATCAGCCCGGCGCCCGCCAGGCCGAGCACGGCGGTCCTCGACACCGAGAACATCAGGCCGGCGGCGATGAGGGCGGCGCAGATCCACCACCGGCCCGCCGCCTGCCCACGCGAGCGGGCCTGGAAGCCGAGATGGGCCGCGATGGGCAGCAGCATCGCCGACAGCGCGCCGAACTCGATCGGGTGCCCGAGCGTGCCCGCGACCCTGCGCAGGTCGGAGCGGGCGATCACGGTCGGCACCTCCTCGACGGAGGAGTGCCGCAGCCCGGGGACCTTCATGTACGCGGTCAGGTCGAAGTCGAGCCTGAACTGCATCAGGGCCACGACCGCCGCGAACGCGCCGCCGATCACGACCGCCTTGAGCACGAAGTCCAGCCGGGCGCGATCGGTGATGCCGTCGCACGTCATCAGCAGCAGGCCGATGTAGCCCACGTAGAGCACGAGCGCGTGATCGGTCAGGTTGAGCTCGTCGGAGGGCAGGTAGACGTGGGTCGTGTAGCCGTAGACGGCGAGCAGCACCATGCCGTACACGAAGATCGACGTACGGACCGGGTTGCTGCCCTTGGCCACGCCCGACGAGCTGATCATCTGGGCGCAGAGCCACACCAGGGCGAGCGTCAGCGCCACGATCTCGGCGGGGGTGAGCGACAGCGGGAGCCCGGCCACCGCCAGGCGGGCCGGCAGGACCAGCAGGGTCAGCACGAACAGGCAGACCATGGTGGCGCCGTCGGCGCGGCGCGGCTGGGTGACGGTCGCGTCCAGCCCGCGCGCGACGGTCGCGCTCACCCTTGTCGTCCGGTCAGCAACGGCGTCCCGTTGCTCGCGCTGAGGCCTGGATTGGCCGGTGCGTCACGCTGCGCGCGGCGGGCGCGGCGATGCCGGACGAAGCTCTCCGCGGCGAAGGCGGCGATCAGGCTCATGAAGAACCCCAGCGCCGCCATGACCACCGCGGTACGCATCCGGCTGCCCTTCTTCTCGTCGGGCGAGGTCGGCGGCACCACGACGGTGGCGGTCACGTACGTGGTCGGCGGCGCGTACACCTGGGCCTGCCTGATGCGCAGCTCCTGCTTGGCCAGGTCCGTCACCTTCGCGACGATGCCGTGGGCCAGCTCCGCGCTCGGGGCCTCGACGGTGATGATGATGAAGGGCGTGGAGGGCATCAGCTCGGGGTTCGTGCCGCCGCTGGTGACCTTGAGCGTGGTATCCCCGCCGAGCGGCGCGCCGACCTTGGCAGCCAGCTCGGGGGTGGTCAGCGCCTGGATGAGGATCGACGTGGTCATGCTCAGCCCCTGGTCGAAGGAGACCAGGGGGTTGGAGCGGGGGTTGGGGAAGTCCGGGTCGCTCGGCACGCTCGCGCCGCTGACCGGGAGGGTGAGGACCATCGCCGAGGTGGAGACGAACGTCTTGGGCGCCATGGAGAAGACGCCGAGCGCGCCCACGGCGGTGAGCACGAAGGCCGGGAGGGTCACGTACCACCGTCGGAACAGCACTGCCACGGTTGCCCAGAAGTCCATGCGGGTCTCACTTCCCGCCGTTGTCCTGGCGCGGCTGCCACGGTACGGGCACGGGGGTGAGGGCGTCGGGCCGGTAGATGGGGAACTCCATGGTGACGGAGCTGTCCTCGTCGGGCTCGGGCAGCGACTCGCCGGGCACGTCCACCGAGGCCGCCGAGGTCACCGAGGCCGCCGGCTCTTCCTGAGCCTCCGCCACGGGTGCGGCGAGCATCGGGGGCACGGCGGGCGCCGGCGGCTCCTCGTGGGCCCGCTGACCGTACAGCGATAACTCCTGCTGGCCCGGGTGCTGAGCCGGCTGAACCTCTGGCCGGCCGGCCGGCCGCAGGCGGGCGCCCCTGCGCGTCACGCCGTACGCGACGGCCAGGCCGCCGAGCAGGCAGAGCACGCCGGCGCCGATGCCGTTCTGCCAGTTGGAGCTGTAGTCGGCCTCCGGCTTGGCGGGCGGCACGATGTCGGTCGAGGTGATGAAGGTGTTCGCCGGCGCGCCGAGCGCCTTCTGCCACTTGAACAGCTCGCTCGCCACGCGCTTGCGCGCCGCCGCGAGCACGGACGTCGCCTTGGCCGGCGACTGGCTGTCGACGCTGATGTAGATGTAGGGGCCGCTGATGTCCAGCACGTTCGGGTTGGTCCGCCCGTCGTCGATCGTGATCTCCGTCGGCCCGTCCTTGGGCGCGCCGAGCTGCGTCCAGACGTCCTGCGTGTTCATGGAGAGGATGACGATGCTGGCCCCGGTCTTCAGGGCGTCGTTGAAGGACAGGAAGGGGTTGGTGAGCCCCTGCTTGGACTTGTCGGAGTTGATCGTGCCGCCGTTGACCGGGCTGGCCAGGACGATCGAGACGTCCGCCGTGTAGTGGGCGGGGACCGCGAAATACACCCCTATGCCCACCAAAACCGAGAGGAGGATCAGCGGCGGCCCTATGAGAATTCGTCGGAGTAGACCCAGGATCGTCGTCCAGAACTCCATTTTGTAACGTTCCCCCGCCTAAGCCCGCATGTCTCTGGGCCATCCGAGCGCGCTTGCCCTATGAGAAATCATCGGTCGCACCGGATCGATCGTTACATCTTTCCCAAATCCCGTTACATCGCGAGGTGTCGGCGCGATAGACCCTACGACTACGGTGACGGGGGTCTTCGGGTGGGGCTGACAGCGGACCAGGTGTCGACGCGGGGAAGACTTGCCGGGCTGGACGGCTTACGTGGGCTGGCCGCGTTGTTCGTCGTCCTGCACCACTGCTGGCTGCTGTCCTTCCCCGGCTTCCCCGTCAACGGCGCGCCCGCGTGGACGGGCTGGCTGCTCTACGGCCATTTCGCCGTGGTGGTGTTCATCGTCCTGTCGGGCTTCTCGCTGGCGGTCTCGCCGGCCAGGAACGGCTGGCGGCTGGGCAGCACGCGCACGTTCGCCGTCCGCCGGGCCTGGCGCATCCTGCCGCCGTACTGGGCGGCGTTGCTGTTCAGCCTGGTGATCGCCTGGACGGTCATCCCCCAGCCCGGCCAGGGCGTGCCCACCGGGCAATCGGTCCTGTTCTACGGCCTGCTGCTGCAGGACGTCTTCGGCTCCCCGAGCCCCAACGGGGCCATGTGGTCGATCGCCGTGGAGGCGCAGCTCTACTTCGTCTTCCCGCTGATGCTGCTGATCCTGCGCAAGAGGGGCGCGGCGGCGCTGCTCGCCGCGGTGAGCGTGCTCGTGGTCGCGGTGGGGGCGCTGGCGCCCGTCGTGCCGGCGGTGGACGTGCTGATGCGGCTGACCCCGCAGTTCGCGGTGCTGTTCGCCGTGGGCGCGGTGTGCGCGGGCATCGTACGGGCCGAGGAGCGGCAGGTCCGCCTGCCGTGGCACTGGTTCGCCGCGGCGGCGGCCGTCCCCGTGCTGCTGCTCATCGTGCTGGCGGGCTCCGAGTGGGTGGTCGCCAACTTCTTCTGGGTGGATCTGGCGATCGGCCCGGCGGCGGGGCTGCTGCTGACGGCGGTGGCGACCGGCCGGCCGGTGCCGCTGGTGCGGCTGCTCGACACGCGTCCGCTGCGGCGGCTCGGCTCGTTCTCCTACAGCCTCTATCTGATCCACGCGCCGCTCGTCGTCATGCTGAACCGGCTGGTCGTCGCTCCGCTCGTGCCGCCGGGGATGTCCATGTTCCTGCTCACGCTGGTCCTGGCGGTGCCGGTGTGCGTGGGGGCGGCGTGGTTGTTCGCCTCGGTGTTCGAGCTGCCCTTCCAGCGGCACAGAAGCTGGAAGGGCCTGCGCGAAGCCGTACGGGGCCGGTTCAGGTGACCTTGGCCGGCGCTTCCGCCTCCGCCTCGTAGGCGGCGGCGAGCTCCTCCGGGATGCGGTCCAGGCCGGAGGCGCGGTAGAAGTCACGCAAGGTGGTGCCCCTGCAGGTGGCGTCCACGTTGGGCGCCGCCGTACGGGACTTGACGTCGTCGATGTGCACGGTGCGGAAATCGATGCTGAAGCGGGTCCTGCCGGAGGTGTTGGCCACGGTGGAGTGCAGTTGCGCGCCTGAGAACAGCAGGACGCCTCCGGGCTCCGGCACCAGCCGCAGGTCGCTCGACAGGTCGAGGTCCTCTTCCGGCTTGGGCTGCTCGCGGGTGTCGGTGTAGACGTGCTGGGCCGCCGTGGGGCGGCTGACGGCCGTCCAGTCGGCGTAGTCGTACCGGCCGCTCCCATTGCGTACGGGCTGGTCGAAGTACTGCGGGTGCAGCGCGAAGACGTTCTCCGGCACCACCTCGTAAATCGGGATCCACCAGTTGACCTGGCAGAAGGGCGCCGCGTACCAGCAGTCGCGATGTGCGTGGTAGGCGTAGGAGATGCCCGAGTCGAGGTAGTGGTCGGAGGTTGAGGTGCGCAGCCTCGGCACGTCGAAATAGGTCTCGTCGATCGACATGCCCATCTCCTCCATCAGCAGCGGGAGGAGCTTTTTGCAGGTGGGGTGGTGGATGAAGCGCGGCTTGAGCTCCGCCAGCAGTGCGGCGAACTCCTCTACCGGCATGTCGAACTGTGCGGTCTCCGGATTACGGCCTCCGAACGCCTCCTCGATCAGCTCGCGAGCGAACTCGATCAGCTTGGTCGAGGAAGGCGTCGCGGCGTATAAGAAGACGTTTCCTTGGAAGAGCATCCGTCGCCGATCGTCATCGCTGACTCGGCTATTGGACAAGACAACGGACATAGCGGGATTTTTCTCCCCACACTTGGTGCTTTTAACCACCTCTCGCGTGGGGCCGTAATTTCGTTACAGTGGCAGCTGCGTCTCTGTGTCCGACTTACCGACGTATTGTCCGTATTCAGGGTGCTCAAAGCGGTGCAATGCCTGAATGTTATCGTTCCAGGGCGCCGCGACCGGGCGCTTGTGCCGCAGCCCGTTGATCGGCGCCAGCTTGAGCGTCTCGTTGTCCTGGTTGAATTCCCTGATCGCGCTGAGCTCACCGACGTAGTCGTTGTGGATGATCTGGTCGTCATCGCCGACGGTGTCGTCCAGGTAGCAGAACACCCGGGGCAGGAAATACTTGTGGTCGCCCTTGAACAGCTTCAGCGCCGCCGCGGTCGAGGAGTAGAAGTCCACGTCGATGGAGACGAACCCGATCGGCGCGGGCTGCTCGGTGTCGAGAAACTCCTCCACCGTGTCGTCGATGTTGCCCAGGACGAGGTGCGCCGAGCCGAGCCTGGCCCGCAGGGCGTCCACGTCCATGACGAAGTCGCCTTCGCGCCAGATGTAGGGCAGGTCGCGGTGGTCGGTGGGCTTGGGCAGCCCCGCGCCGGTGTCGAAGCCGTAGACGTCGATCTGCACGCCCGATGCGGCCGTGGCCAGCGCGGCCATGCGGTTGAGCTCGACGATGCCGGCGCCGCCCGCGACCCCGAACTCGACCACGCTGATGCGGCCGACGCCCAGGCGCCTGGCCAGCTCGGCCGCCTGCTGCACGCCGTAGGCGTAGTGCGGCCTGGGGTAGAGGTCGAGCGAGCAGCGCAGCTCGTACGAACCGAACGGCAGGCGGCGCATGATGGCCAGCAGGATCCGGCCAGGCTGCATGAGCAGCCGTACGATGCGAATCAACAACGGGAGATCACCCTTTCGAGGAGACGGCTCGGGCGGCCAACCCGGCGAGTTTGCGGCTGCGGTGCGCCAGCATCTGCTGCTGCCTGCGCCAATACGTACGCAGGAGCACGCCCCGGGCCCTGCTGCGCTGCCCGGCGGAGAGCTCCATGTCGCCCAGGGCCCGATACATCGCCCTGAACTGCAGGGTGGTGGCGAACCGCGCGGTCCACGCGGGCACGCCGAGCGCCGCGGCGATCCCGGTGAGCCGCCGCTCGCGCAGGTTCCTGTGCGCCAGCATCTCGGGCACATGCCCCCAGGGCGCGGCGAGCGCGAGCATGGTGGCGTAGACCTCGTCCTCGCGGATCATCAGCGGTCGCGGCACGGCGGCCACCCGCTCGCGCCGCATCAGGCCGTAGAGGGGGTCGAGCCCGTGGTGCTCGGTGGTGACCACGTCCCACAGCTCGTCCAGGCGGTCGACCGGGTCGTCGGAGAGCATCCCGGTGCCGCGGTAACGCGGCTGATGGACCGATCCGTCCGCGGTGGTGTAGGTCGTGTCGGAGGTGACCAGGATGAGCCGTTCGTCGGCCAGGAACGGCTGCATCGTGCGGGAGACGTAGTCCGGTTCGAGCAGGTCGTCGTCGCCCAGCCAGCGGAACAGCTCGCCCCGCGACCGGTTGAGCACCTCGACGAAGTTCCCGATCACCCGCAGGTCGCGGTGCTGCCGGTAGTAGGAGATCCGGCCGTCCTGCCTGACCAGCTCGCGGCAGAGCTCCTGCGTGCCGTCGGTGGAGGCGTTGTCCGAGATCACCACCTCGATGTCGGCGTGGTCCTGGGCCAGGACCGATCGCACGGCCGTTTCCAGGCGGTCCGCGCCGTTGCGTACCGGGATTCCAATCGACACCAGCATGCTGCTCCTCGGCTATCGCGCGCGGGCGGGAAGCAGCCGCCCCAGGCGATCACTGACGAAAATGAACTGGTCGCGGGTCACCACGACCAGCGCGTAGGCCAGCAGCCCGCCGCCGCCCGCCACGACGAGCTGGACGAACGGGATGCTGTGGGTCAGCGTGGACAGGCCCAGGGCGACGGCCGCGGACACCACGGCGCCCACGGCGGGGCGGCCCAGCGCGGGCAGGACCGGCGCGAGGCGCACCCCGGCCCGGTGCACGGCGAGCATGGCGAGCGGCAGGGCGACCAGCACGGCGGCGGCCGCCTGCCCGATCGCGGCGCCGCGGATGCCGTCGAGGTTCGTGCCCACGATCACCGCGGGGACCATCGCCGCCGCGTGCCCGAGGTTCATCCACACCGTCGAGCGGGTGGCGCCCTGCCCGTTCAGGATGTCCAGCGCGAACGAGGTGAGCATCCGCACCACCATCAGGACGGCCAGGAACCGCAGCACGCCCGCGGCCTGCTCCCATTCCTGCCCGTAGATGAAGATGATCAACGGGTGCGCGAGCACCCCCATGAAGACGGCCAGCGGCAGCACCATGCTGACGAGCAGCGGGACGCTCTTCTGCACGCCGAGCGACAGCGACTCCTCGTCCCGCTCGGCCAGCCGGGAGAACCCCGCGATGGAGACCATCCGGATGGCGCTGCCGATCATGCCGGGCACCCAGCTCGACACGTTGAAGGCCATCAGGTAGAAGCCCAGCCAGGTGTTGCCCATGATGTGGCCGACGATGATGTAGCCCACGTTGAGCAGCGTGATCTCCAGCGCGATCCCGGCCGCCGACGGGATGCCGAAGCGCAGCAGCTTGGCCGCGATCGCCCGGTCGAACGCGAACCGGAACGGCAGCCGCGCGTAGTGCAGCATGAACACGCCCGTGACCACGGCCCCGGCGAGCTGCCCCCACGCGAAGCTGTAGGGCCCCTGGCCGGTCATCGCGAGCGCGATGGCGACGGGCGCGTTGACCAGGAAGCCCGCCAGGATCGCCTTGGCGTTCGCGCCGGTGCGGAACCAGCGCAGCAGGGCCGCGCTCCGCACCGCCGTGACCGCCTCGACGAGGATGACCGCGGTGAGGATCCGCACCACGGGCGCGGCCTCGGCGCTGCCCGCCAGCAGGGCGAAGTACGGCGCGCCCACCCAGAAGAGTGCGTACAGGCCCACCGCGGAGACCATCGTGACCGTGGTCGCGGTCGGCACGATGTCCTCGAGCCGCCCGCGCCACTGCACGATCGCCGACTGGACGCCGACGTCCTTCACCACCATGACGAACTGGGTCGCGGCGAGCGCGACCGCGTACGTGCCGAAGTCCGCCGGGGCGAGGAGCCTGGCCAGGACCAGGCCCAGGATGAACGAGCCCGCGCGGGTCACCAGCGTGCCGAGGAAGCTCCATACGACCCCTCGGCCCGCCTGACGCCCGATGTCGCTGATATCCGGGCCCGGTTGATCTTCCATACCCGCCCTTCCTAGCTTGGTTCGCTGATCCGTTCCAGCCAGATCTCCCGCCAGAACGGGATGAATGCGCGAGGGCAGTTGGACTTGTATACGCCATCGCAGATGATGCCGTCGAGAGCGATGCAGGGGTTCTTCATCTCCAGCATCCGGCCCGACTTCTCGTCGATGCAGCGCTCGACCCGGGCGACCACCCGGGCGGTGCGGCCGCACGAACGCGCCATGTCCTCTTCGAAGCCGAGACCGCGGTTGAACCTCTTGGTGTTCAGCGTGGCGACGATCTCTTCCTTGGACTTGATCCTGACCAGCTCGCCCGGCTGCAGGTCGGTGGTGCCCGTCGGGGACGCCCCGGTGTGCGGCCCCGGCCCCACGAAGCCCCAGGCCAGACCGCCCTTGATGCGCAGCGCCTTCGGGAACTTCCTGGACAGCTTCTGGTAGCGGTTGAACAGCCCCAGCAAGATCGTGCGCAGGGTGGCGGCGACTCCCGCGTTGCCGACCCTGATGTCGGTGGCGTACTGGCCCAGGTCGCGGAAGGGCAGCCGCTCGGGTGCGGCGCGCAGCAGCTCCGTCGCCTGGCACCGGAACAGCTCCTCCCCCTCGGGCCCCGGCTCCCGCCTGGTGTTGAGCTCAAGGAGCGGCAGCAGCGGGCGCTCGGGAGTGACCTCGCGCCGGCTGGGCGGTCCTTCCGCGCGTTTGACCCAGGCGGTCTTGAAGTAGAGCAGGCACGCGGTCTGGCAGCCGCCGTGCGCCGCGCCGTCGCAGCGGGCGGCCGTCAGGTGGACGGCGTCGTTCATCCGCCGCATCCCCGTGCTCGTCATCGTGTCGCAGAGCTTGTTCGCGATCTTGTGCACAGTCAGCCGCTGACCGCAGTAACGCAGCATTTCCGGCATGAAAGGGAGGTTGTCCAGCTCTCCCCGTTCATCGAGCGTGGCGAGGATCTCCTCAGCGCTGAGGACCTCCACGACGTCGCCTACCTTGAGCTCCGCTTTCATCCGATCCACTCCTTCACGAGACCCGCACTCTGTAGGACATGTGCCGCCTCGGCCAAAGCCTCGAACGGCAGGCTGGATCGTTCCGCTATCTGCAGGAGACTGTGCGTGCCGTCAGAGAGATTCAGCACCCACAACATCGCCATCTGTGCCTGTTTCGTATCGCTTCGGCCGCCCAGGGAGCCGTACAGGCCGCGTCTGCCCAGCTGGGGCTCGCCGTACGGGCTGAGGTTCTGGAATCGCCGGTTACCCTCCAGGACTTGTACGGCCGCCCACAGCACTTCCAGGGTGTCCTCCATGGCTTCGGGCCGTACAAAATCGGGGTTGTCGGCCGAGGTGTGATATTCCGGATAACTGCCGTAGGGCGTCCTCGTCAGGGAGCCGACGGGCAGGTTGAAGCCGGGCGAGCAGTACTGCCGCTCGTCGTAGCCGTAGGGCGAGAAGTCGAGCAGGGTGTGCGGCCGGTCCTTCAGCACGTGCGCGAACACCTGGTCGATCTCGGCGTCGCCGCGCCTGCTGCGCTTGTAGTGGATCGTGCCGTCGTCCCCCGCGCAGGCCATGGTCACGCCGTGCTTGATCCGGTCGGCGCGGCCCCGGTTCAGCCCGAGCCAGGCGATCGCGCCGATGGTGCCGGGCGCGAACACGAACCGGTAGGTGTACCAGGGATCGGTCAGCCGCTGGGCCAGCGCGACGGCCACGGCGACGCCGGCCAGGTTGTCGTTGGCCAGCGAGGGGTGGCAGACGTGGCAGGAGATCAGCACTTCCGCCGAGCTCCGGCCGGGGATCACGTGCTCGCCGTAGGTCAGGTGCCCGTCGGCCAGGGTCGAGTCGATCCTGACCTCGTACGGGCCCTCGCCGAGCCCGTCGAGCGTGCGCTGACTCAGGCAGAAGCCCCACGTCTCCGCGTAGTAGCTGGTCCGGTACGGGACCAGGCCGGGCTGGTCCGGCAGCGTGTGCAGGTGCGGGCGCAGCTCCGCCAGGGACATGGTGGCCTCGACGGGCCCGCTGTAGCCCACCACGTGCAGGTTGGAGTCCTGGAAGTCGACCACCCGGCGGCCCGTGGCGTCCTTGATGTAGGCGTCGCGGATGTTCCACTCGCGGGGGATCGTCCAGTCGAGCACCTCGGTCCCGGTCGGCACCTCGGTGATCTCCAGCGGGATCGACGCACCGATGATCTCCAGGGTGCGCCGCAGGCCGTCGCCGGTGATGCTCCTGCACAGCGGGTAGAGCCGCCGTACCAGGTCATGCATCTGCGTCCCGTCGAATGACCGGGTCATGGGCGCAGAGTGTCGTCGACCGCGCCGGCGGCCCGCCGGTCCGCGAGCCGGGCGAGCCTGGTGAAGCGGCGTTCGAAGCCCGCCCGCGTCAGACCGTGCGCCCGGTAGGCGTCGATCAGCTCCACCGCCCCCTCCTTGACCGTCCAGCGCGCCTCGTAGCCGGGCAGCGCGGCCCTGATCCTGGAGAAGTCGACCCGGTAGGAGCGCGGGTCGGCCCCGTTCTCGCCGGTGATGACCAGCGTCGATCCGGGCACCGCCGCGACGACCTCCGCCGCGATCTCGGCCACGGTCACGTTGTTGACCTCGGTGCCCACGTTGAAGGCCCGCCCGTGTACGGCTTCGCGCGGCGCTTCCAGGGCGGCGATGAAGGCGCCCGCGATGTCCTTGGCGTGGACCAGCGGCCGCCACGGCGTGCCGTCGGACAGCACCCGGACCTCGCCGGTCAGGAACGCGTGGCCCACCAGGTTGTTCAGCACGATGTCGGCGCGCAGCCGCGGCGAGAACCCGAAGGCCGTCGCGTTGCGCAGGAACACCGGCGTGAAGCCGTCGTCGGCCAGCCCGATCAGGTCGTCCTCGACCCGTACCTTGGACTCCGCGTACGGCGTCACCGGGCGCAGCGGCGCGTCCTCGCCCAGCAGGTCGTCGCCGCCGGAGGCCCCGTAGACCGAGCAGGTGGAGGCGTACAGGAAGCGGCGCACGCCCATCTCCTTGGCCAGCCTGGCCAGCCGGGTGGAGGCGTGGTGGTTGATGTCGTAGGTCAGCTCGGGCGCGAGCGCGCCGAGCGGATCGTTGGACAGCGCGGCCAAATGGATCACGGCGTCGAACCCGGCGACGTGCCGCGGCTCCACGTCGCGCAGGTCGACGGCATGCGTGTCGATCGCGACCGGCTCGGGGCCGAGCACGCAGTCGGCGAAGAGGCCCGAGTCCAGGCCGGTCACCTCGTGCCCCGCCGCCGCCAGCAGCGGGGCCAGCACGCTGCCCAGATAGCCCTGGTGGCCGGTGAGAAGTACCCGCATCAGTTCTCCAGATCGACGATCAGTTTGGACACGTGGAAGGCTTCGGCGTAGCGCGCGTGGCACTCGATGCCGCGGATCCGGGCCAGGCCGAGGAACGCCTCGCGGTCGTACCAGGGCCGGTGTCGCTGAGAGGCGTAGTGGCGCTGCAGCAGATCGACCTTCTGCTCGGCCACCTCCGGCGGGAGCGGCTGGTAGACCGAGGGCGCGCCCAGGTCGCCGTCCCACTTGACGATCTCGTAACCGAGCGCCAGGTGGTCGCGGAACGCGGTGGGCACCAGCTTGGCCAGGCCCCGGTGATCCTGGTGCGCATCCCCTCGCCAGGGCGCGAAGATCAGACCGGGGTCCGTACGCGCGCGCAGCTCCTCCACCGCGGCCTTGGCCTCCTCCCAGTGGGCGGGCAGGCGGCCATCAGGCAGCTTCAGCACGGTGACCCGCAGGTCGGCGCCGGGGCAGAAGGCGGCGAGCGCGGCACGTTCCTCGTCCTCGCGCTCGCTGCCGCCGCCCGACAGCACCAGGGCGTCCACCCGGATGCCCGGGCGGGCGGCGCAGAGCGTCAGCAGGCTGCCGCCCGCGCCGATCGCCAGATCGTCGCAGTGGGCGGCGAGCGCCGCGATGCCGGTCAGGTTCGATGGACGCAGGCCGATCACAGAGACCGTTCCCACAGCGCCCAGGGCCGCTCACCCCGGGAGTAGGCCTCGTCCAGCTCCATGCGCTGGTTCACGGTGTCGGTCGGCCGCCAGTAGCCGCGGTGCGGGTAGGCCAGCAGCCGACCCCGCTTGGCCAGCTCGGCGCAGCCGTCGGCGACCAGGTCACCGTTCTCCGGGATGTGCTCGAAGACCTCCTGGGTCAGCACGAAGTAGCCGCCGTTGACCCACACCGGCATCTCGCTGACCGGCGAGATGCCGCCCACCAGACCGCTGTCGCCGACCTCCACGCAGTGGAAGGTCTGCGACGGCGGCACGACCATCATCGAGGCCGCCGCGCCGGACTCCTGGAAGCGGCCGATGATCTCGGGGAGCGGTGCGTCGGTGAGAACGTCGGCGTAGTTCGCCAGGAACACCTCGTCGCCGTCCAGGTGGGGACGGACGCGGCGGAGCCGTTCGCCGATCGGTGCGTTGACCCCGGTCTGCACGAACGAGACGGACCAGTCGGAGATGTCGGCCGACAGCAGCTCGACCTTGCCGCCGCGCAGCACGAAGTCGTTGGACGCGGCCTCCTGATAGGTCAGGAAGAAGTCCTTGATGTGGTGGGCGCCGTAGCCCAGGCACAGGATGAATTCCTTGTGCCCGAAATGCGCGTAGTAGCGCATGACGTGCCAGAGCAGCGGCCGCGGGCCCACGAGGGCCATCGGCTTGGGGACCTCGCCGGGCACACCGGTCCGCATGCGCGTCCCGTAGCCTCCGCAGAACAGGACGACCTTCACACGACCTCCAGATGGGGGATCGGGAAGACCAGCCGGCCTCCCCATTCGTGGATGTAGGACAGCTGTGCGGACAGCTCTTCGCGGAGGTTCCAGGGCAGGACCAGAACGTAGTCCGGGCGGTCCTGGGCGATGCGCTCAGGCGCCACGATGGGGATCCTCGTCCCCGGGGTGTACCTGCCGTGCTTGTAGGGATTGCGGTCCACCGTGTAGGCCAGCAGGTCCTGGCGGATGCCGCAGTGGTTGAGCAGCGTGTTGCCCTTGCCGGGCGCGCCGTAGCCGACGACGGTCCCGCCCTCGTCCGCCACCGCGATCAGGAAGCGGAGCAGGTCGCGCCGGACGCGGGCGACCCGGGCGGCGAAGTCGGCGTACCCGGACAGGTCGTGCAGCCCGGCGGTCTTCTCTCTTGTAAGCACGCGGGCGACGTTGTCCGAGACCTCACCCGCGACCCCCTCGGGGCGCGCCCACAGGCGGATGGAGCCGCCGTGCGTGGGCAGCAGCTCGACGTCCACCAGGCTCAGCCCGCCGCTCGCCAGCGCCCGCTGGGCGGAGGCGACCGTGTAGTACTGGAAGTGCTCGTGGTAGATCGTGTCGTACTGGTTCAGCTCCATGAGCGTCAGCAGGTGCTGCACCTCGATCGACACCCAGCCGTCGTCGGCCACCAGGGCGCGCAGCCCCTCGGTGAACCCGATGAGGTCGGGGATGTGCGCGTAGACGTTGTTGGCCACGACCAGGTCGGCGGGACCGTGCTCGGCCCGCACCGCCGCGCCGGTCTCCGGGGTCAGGAACTCCGTGACCGTCGGCACGCCCTTGTCCTTGGCCGCCTGTCCCACGTTGGCCGACGGCTCGATGCCCAGGCATCTGACGCCGCGCTCGACCACGTGCTGTAACAGGTAGCCGTCGTTGCTGGCGACCTCGACCACGAATGAAGGTTTCAAACGTTCCACAGCGTCGGCGACGAACGCCCTCGCGTGCTCCACCCAGGACGCGGAGAAACTCGCGAAGTAGGCGTATTCGGTGAACGTCTCTTCCGGCGTGATCAGCGACGGAATCTGCGCTAACCAGCAATTGGTGCAGACCCGCAGGTGAAGCGGGTATGTGACTTCCGGCTCGTCCAGTTGACCCGCCGTGAGGAAGAGCTCACAAGGTGGTGTGGAGCCCAGGTCCACCACGCTGACCAGGTCTGCCGAGCCGCACAGCCGGCACGATGTCATCAGCAACGGTTGCCACCAGAAAAAGACAAGATTTCCCCCCATCCACGACACACAGCCGTACTTCGGGAGAGGGCCAATAAGTGTTACAAGTGTCTTCATGAAACGCCTGAGCATCGATGGAGCATTGCTCTACACCCCCCGCATCCATCGCGATCCACGCGGAGATTTCCTGGAAAGTTTCCGCGCCGCGGACTTGCGCGAGGCGACCGGGAGCTCTCTGGAGCTGGCGCAGATCAACTGCTCGGTCTCCAGGCGCGGTGTGCTGCGCGGCATCCATTTCGCCGACGTGCCGCCCGGCCAGGCCAAATACGTCATGTGCGTGGCGGGTGAGGTGCTGGACGTCGTCGTGGACGTGCGTACGGGCTCGCCCACGTTCGGTCAGTGGGAGACGGTGCGCCTCGACGAGGTCTCGCGCTGCGGGCTCTATCTCGCCGAAGGGCTCGGCCACGGCTTCCTGACGCTCAGCGAGTCGGCCACCGTCCTCTACGCGTGCTCCACGGGCTACGACCCGGCCCGCGAGCACGGCATCCACCCGCTCGACCCCGGCCTCGCCATCGACTGGCCCCTGACGGACGAGCCGATCCTGTCCGCCAAGGACGCCGCGGCGCCCACCCTCAAGCAGGCCCTCGACCTGGGGATGCTGCCCTCGTGCTGAGTGTCGTGATTCCGGCCCACAACGAGGCCAAGGTGATCGGCCGGCTGCTGGCCGGTCTGCTGCGCGAGGCGGAGCCGGACGAGTTCGACGTGGTGGTGGTGGCCAACGGCTGCACCGACGGCACAGCGGAGGTGGCCGGGGAGTACGACGTCCGCGTGCTGACGACGCCGGTCCCGTCCAAGCGCGACGCGCTGCGGCTGGGCGACGAGGCCGCTCGCGGGTATCCGCGGCTCTACGTGGACGCCGACATCGAGCTGGGCACCGCCGGCGCACGCGCGCTCGCGGCCGTGCTGGCCGCGCAGGACGGGCCGCTGGCCGCCGCTCCCGAGCGGGAGCTGGCGCTGGCCGACCGGCCCTGGACGGTACGCGCGTACTACGCGATCTGGACGCGTCTGCCCCACGTGCAGACCGGGTTGTTCGGCCGGGGGGTCATCGCGGTGAGCGCCGCGGGCAACGAGCGGATCAGGGCGCTGCCGCCGGTGATGGCCGACGACCTGGCCGCCTCGCTCGCCTTCGCGGCGGACGAACGGGTGATCGTGCCGACCGCCCGATCCGTGATCCAGCCCCCGCGCACGCTGGCCGATCTCCTGCGCCGCCGGGTGCGGGCGATGACGAGCGTGAGCGAGCTGGAGTCGGCGACCACGGCCGGTGAGCGCACCGGCGTGCGGGACCTGGCGGCCATCGTCGCCGGGGAGCCTCGCCTGCTCGCCGCCGCCGTCGTCTTCGCCCTGATCGCCGTGCTCGCCAGGCGGAGGGCCGCCCGCGCGATCCGCGCGGGCGACTTCACCACCTGGCTGCGCGACGACAGCAGCAGGGCTTAGCCGACCGGCGTGTTCATGTCGGTCGTGACCTGGGCCGCGGTGAGCGCCTTGGCGTAGACGCGGACCTCGTCGATGAGACCGCTGAAGTACTCACCCGACCCGCTGTTGCCACCGATCCGCAACGGCCCCGTGCCCACCCGAAGGTTGCCCACCGTCGGATTCGTCGCCACCTGCACGCCGTTGACGTACATCCGCAACGTCGAACCGTCATACGTCGCCGCCACATGACTCCACGTATTCAGCGGCAAGTTCGCCGCCGCCGGCGCGTTCGCCCCCGACGACGTGTGGATGAACGCCGCAGGACCACTCCCGCCGCTGCCCATGACCGCGTACGACAGATCCGCCCCGAACTCCTTCATCAGCACCGTCCGCCAACCGGACACACTCGACGGACGGACCCACGCCTCCACCGTCATCCCATTCGTCAGATCCAGCGTGCTCGCATCCGGCACCGTCACCCAGGCCGACGTGCCGTTGAACGACAGCGCCTGGCCGTACTTGCCCGCCGCCCAGGTCGCCGCGGTGGCGGTGCCGGTGTTGCCCTTCCCTGAGGCGTCGGCGACCGCCGTGCCGGTGCCCGCGTTCATGCCGTACGCGGCCACCAGCCCCGGATCCACCGGCGGCACGGTCACCACCGCGGACACCTCGCTGGAGGACGCACTGGTGTTGCTGGAGGCGTCGAAGGCGACGACGCGGTAGTGGTACGTGCCGGCCGCGACGCCCGAGTCGGCGAACGACGTGCTCGCCGTCGAGCCCACCTGGTTGGCCCCTGACGGGGTGAACCCGGCGGTGGTGGAACGGTGCACGGTGTAGCCGGCCACGCCCACGTTGTCGGTCGAGGCCGTCCAGGTGAGCTGCGCGCCGCCCTGGCCGCCCGTGGCCGCGAGCGCGCCCGGCGCGGTCGGGGCCTGGGTGTCGGGCGGTCCCTGCTGGCCGATCGGGGTGTTCATGTCGGTCGTGACCTGGGCCGCGGTCAGCGCCTTGCTGTAGACGCGGACCTCGTCGATGAGACCGCTGAAATACTCACCCGACCCGCTGTTGCCACCGATCCGCAACGGACCCGTGCCGACCCGCAGGTTGCCCACCGTCGGGTTCGTCGCCACCTGCACGCCGTTGACGTACATCCGCAACGTCGAACCGTCATACGTCGCCGCCACATGACTCCACGTATTCAGCGGCAGATTCGCCGCCGCAGGCGCGTTCGCCCCCGACGACGTGTGGATGAACGCCGCAGGACCACTCCCGCCACTCCCCATGACCGCGTACGACAGATCCGCCCCGAACTCCTTCATCAGCACCGTCCGCCAACCGGACACACTCGACGGACGAACCCACGCCTCCACCGTCATCCCATTCGTCAGATCCAGCGTGCTCGCATCCGGCACCGTCACCCAAGCGGACGTGCCGTTGAACGACAACGCCTGGCCGTACTTGCCGGTCAGGCTCCACGTGGTGCTGGCCGCCGTGCCGTTGTTGCCCTTCCCCGAGGCGTCGGCGACCGCCGTGCCGGTGCCCGCGTCCATCCCGTACGCGGCCACCAGGCCGTCGGGCGCCGGGGCCTGCTGGTAGGTGGCCGTGTAGGTGGCGGCGGTGGCGGGCGCGGTCACGTTGTGGTTGCCCGCGCCGCCGTCGGACCAGGCGGTGAAGGCGTGGCTGAAGCCGTTCGCGCTCTGCGGCGAGGGCGCGGAGATCGAGTTGGCGGAGCCCGCGATCACCGTCCTGGTGAAGGGGGCGATGGTCTGCTCGCTGTTGAAGCCGAGCTGGAGCCCGGCCGGCACGGTCTGGAAGGTCAGGTTCACCGTCTTCGGCTGCAGCAGCACGCTCTTGGTGTCGGTGAGGCCGTGCGCGTCCGTCACGGTCAGCCGGAGCTCCAGGTGCGAGGGATATTCGTGGTCAGGCGGGACGAAGGTGCCGCCCGTGCCGCTGAACGTGGTGATCTGGTGCTCGTGGCAGGTGCCGGGGCAGTGGTGCTGGATCAGCGTCCACAGCATCCGGGAGCCGGGGATGGCGCCGTCCTGGGCGTCGGCGCCGCCGCCCGAGTACGCGATCGTGTCACCGACCGCCCAGGTGAGCGAGGACGCCGGGGTGTTGATGGTCGCGGTGGGCGCGGTGTTGTTCACGTTGATCGTGACGGTGGCGTCTCCCTGGCCGCCGCGTCCGTCATTGGCCCGCAGGCGCACCACGTACGAGCCTGGCTGGGTGTAGGTGAAGGACGGCGTGGCCGCGGTGGAGTCGTCGAGGTCGCCGTCGCCGTCCAGGTCCCACTGGAACGTGAGCGGGTCGCCGTCGGCGTCGCTGGAGCCCGCGGACGTGAAGCTCACCGTGAGGGGCGCGGTGCCCGAGGTGGCGCTCGCGCCGATGACGGCGGCCGGTGGGTTGTTGTTGTAGATGTAACGGATGATCTGCCCGTTGGTGTAGTCGACCGCGAACAGGTCGCCGCCCGGCCCGGTCTGCAGCTCCACCGCGGGGATGCCCGAGTCGAACGTGGTGATCGTGGCCGGGTCGGGCAGGCCGTTGGCGCCCTTGGTCATGACCCAGACGCACGAGCGGCTGAAGTCGGAGAAGAACATGGCGTCGTCGTAGGCGTTCGGGTACGGGCCGCCGGTGTAGAAGGCCACGCCGCTGGAGGAGGAGCCGCCCGACGGGCACGGGTCGCTCGGCGCGGGCCTGCTGCCGTGGTTCCAGGCGAAGTACGGCTGGCTGTGGGCGCTCGCGCCCGCCGCGTAGAGGCTCTCGCAGATCGTCAGGTTGAGGTCGTCGTAGCCGCCCTGCCGGTTCGCGCCCTCGTAGCAGGGCCAGCCGAAGTTGGCCACCGGGCCGGTGGGGTCGGCGATCCGGTTGATCTCCTCCCACGTGTTCCAGCCGACCTCGCCCGCCCAGACCTCGTTGGTGCCCGGCCGGATGGTGATGCGGAACGGGTTGCGCTGGCCGTAGGCGACGATCCTGGCGACGTTGGGGTCGCTGCTGCCGGCGTTCGGGTTGCCGGGAGCCGCCGCGCCCGTGTCCGGATTTATCCTGATGATCGTGCCGTTGAGCGCCGCCGGGTCCGCGCTCGTGCGCAGGTCCTGCGAGCGCAGCGCGCCGCCCTCGGCGGACGGCGGGGCGAGCGCGGTGCCCACGGCTGAGGGCGGGTCGCCGCACGGGTTGTCGGGGGTGACGTCGGAGCTGGTCAGGTTGTCCTGGCCGTAGTCGGCGAAGTTGAAGCTGGCGCCGTCGCCGCCGCTGGCGTACAGCATGCCGTCGGGGCCGAACTTGAGGTCGCCGACGGAGTGGCTGGGGTGCTGCTGGCACCAGTCGGTGATCAGGGGGGTCTCGACCCCGGTGGCGGAGAGCACCGACAGGCGGCCGGTGATGAGGCAGCCGTCGTTGGTCGCGCCGGGCGGGGTCGGGCACGGGTCGCCGGTCTGGCCCGCCGTGCCCCAGCGCGGGGCGGTGCCGCCCGGTACGGCGTCGCGGGCGTACAGGACGTAGATGCGCGGGTCGGCGGGGAAGTTCGGGTGCAGGGCCATGCCGAGCAGGCCCCGGTCCCAGAAGTTGTGCACCTGGGTGCGGAGGTCGGCGTAGACGGCGGGCGTGGTGTCGGTGATGGAGTCGAAGACCTTGATCAGGCCGCTCTTCTCGGCGACGAACACCCGGCCGTCGGAGGCGAACTCCACGTTGCTCGGGTTGGTCAGGCCGCTGAAGACGACCTGACGCTGGAAGTTGCCGGGCAGAGCCTGCGCGGCCGGTGTCGTGAGGACCACCAGGCCGGTGGTGATCAGCAGGATGGATAAGAGCGCATGACGAACCCGCCTCAACACGATGAACCCCCTAAAGAGCCGATATTTCCCCCCGAGCTCTAAGGTGATCTATCGCATTAAATTAGGCAGAAGTCACGACTACTGTCCGATTCTGGTCAACCACGCGTACAGCAGCCACCCCAGCTCGTACGGCCGGCACTCCCGATCGACGGCGACCGGCGGATAGACCCGGTCGAGCACCCCGAGCCCCGAGCCCGCGTGCACCCGGGTGGCGGCGGCCCGCAGACCGCGCACCAGTTTGCGCGGATCGGCCCTGGCCTCCTTGCGCCACGTCAGAGCGAGCTCGTCCAGCACGAACGAGGGCCGCTCGATCATCCAGTCCAGCCCCTTGGAGATCTCCGCCACATGGGCGGTGCCGCCCGCGTCGGCCAGGTCGAGCAGCGCCATCGGCGCCATCGCGAGCTGATGGACGCTGTAGACGGGGTAGCCCTCGACCACCGACCCGTTCCTGGCGTCGTAGTGCCACCACCATTCGCCCTGGTCGCCCTGCGCCCGGCAGATGCCGTCGGCCACCTGCTCGGCCGCCCGCAGCGCCTCGGGGTCGCCGGTGGCGGCGTGCAGCCTGGCCAGCGCCTGCAGCGGGTAGACCTGGTCGGCGAAGCACCCCACGTGCGCGCGGTACCAGGGGACGAGCGGCCCCTCCCCCAGCGTGTGCCGGTAGAGCCGGTCGCCGGTCAGCCCGCCGAGCAGCCGCTCACGGGCGCGTTCCGTGTCGGCCCCGGCCGCCACCAGGGCGGCCAGCGCCCAGGACGCCTCGACCGTGTAGATCTGCGGCGCGGTGTCGAGCTCGGCCAGCCGCCGCAGCGCCACGTCGAGCCCGGAGTGCCCCGACTCGGCCGCCGCCCAGCAGATCAGCGCGGCGTCGCCGACGCCCGTCACCTCCGGCAGCCGTTTGACCAGGCGGCCGACCAGGTCGTGCAGCGTGTCATCGGCCAGCGCCGCGCGCTGCCGCCCGGCGTCGAGCGTGGCCACGCCGAGCGCGACGATCGCCGAATAGCGGATGCTGCGCCCCTCCGGCACCGCCGTCCACTCCCCACCGGGCTCCTGACGGCCACGGCGGGTGAACACGAACTCGCCGTCCACGTAGCCGGGCGGCAGTCCCCGTACGGACAGATCCACCATGCCGGTGATGAAGTCCTGGTGTCCGGAGCCCAGCAGAGCGATCCGGTGATGCGTCACGTCGTCTCCTCGATCCTGCTTTTGACACCGGCGCGCTCCCTGAGCACCAGGAAGAGAAATCTGCCGTTGGTCCGTATGTAGCGTGGCCCGAGCCGCAGCGGCTCCTGGAGCAGGCGGTACAGCCATTCCAGGCCCAGCCGCTGCCAGCCGAGCGGCGCCCTGCGCGTGTGCCCGGCCAGCACGTCGAACGAGCCGCCGACGCCGTGGATGATCCCGGCCTTCGTCCGCGCTCCCCAGTCGCGGATGAAGATCTCCTTCTTCGGCGAGGTGATGCCCAGGAACAGCAGGTCCGCCTGGGAGGCGGCGATCTCGGCGGCGACCTCGGCCGACTCCTCCGCCGCGAAATAGCCGTCCCGCGCGCCGGCGATCTCCAGCCCCGGGTAGCGCAGCCGTACCTGGTCCAGCACCCGCGCGAGCACGTCCCCGGTCGCGCCGAGGAAGTACGCGCGGTAGCCCCGCGGCGCCCCCTCGGCCATCAGCCCGGTGAACAGGTCGATGCCCGCCACCCGCTCGGGGATCCGGTGGCCGAGTGCCCGCGCGGCCCAGACGACGGCCTGCCCGTCGGCCAGCACCAGATCGCTCTCGGCGACCGACTGCCGTAACGCGGCGTCCCCGCGCATGTTGACGACCTTGGCGGCGTTGACCACGCCGATGGTGAGCTGCGTGTGCTCCGCGACCGCCGCCACGCACCGGTCGAGCACCTCACGCATGGTGAGCGCGTCGAGCGGGGAGCCCAACACGGTTCTCCTGGATGCCATCCGTCCCCCTGGGTGTCGATGACATATCGGGCCAAGGCCGAGAAATGTGACATCAAGGCAGCGCCAGCTCGGTGAGGGTCGCGCGGTGGTCGGTCCTGGGCATGCGCAGGGTCTGGAAGCCGCGTACGGCGATGCGGCCGTCGGCCAGCACGTGATCGATGGCCACCTTGGGGAACAGCCGGGGCTGCTGGTAGTACGGCCACGTCATGGACAGCCCCTTTCCGGTGACGTCGGCGGCGTCCCGGTAGCCGGTGGCGATCAGGTCGCGCAGCACCGCGTGGTCGAGCGTGGCGTTGAAGTCGCCCGCCAGTACGCGCAGCCGCCCGCCGGCCGGTGGCAGCGCCCTGATGCTCGACGCCCAGCATGCCGTCCGCCAGCCCTCCGACGGCGCGCACGCGTGCACGGCCACCAGCTCCACCTCCCGGCCGCCCGGCAGGGTGAGCAGGGCGGGCAGGTGACGCGGGCTCTTGGCGAAGGACGGCGCCGCGATCCGCGTGTCCGACGGCCGCAGCGGGTACCGCGCGTAGATCGCCGCGCCCTCGGAGTCCTCCCCCGGCAGCACCACCTCGTACGGCAGGAGCCGCCCCAGCCCGAGCTCCCCGACCCGCTTGCGCATCAGGGAGGTGAACTCCAGCAGGTGCAGCACGTCCGGCCGATCGCGCTCGACCACCGCCACCAGGTCCTCAGGCGGCACGGAGGAGTGCAGCAGGTTGACGGCCAGCACCCGCAGCACCGGCCCACCGGCCTCGGCGTTCCCCCCGGGGACCGCGCGCGGCAGCACGGCCACCGCGAAGGACCCCGTCACCAGCAGCGCGGCCACGACCAGCGGCCCGTTGCGGATGAGGAGCGCGACGACCAGCGGCAGCACCGACGCGGCGGCCGCATAGGGGGTGAAGGACACCAGTTGCGACCAGACGAACTTCGGCTCCCATCCGGCCAGCCGCAGTCCAGCCCACCCGGCGAAAGGCACGAGCATCAGCCACAGCAGCGGGACCACTAGACGACCCCGCACCGGCACCCTCGCATCAGCACCGGCCAGGCGGCGTGCAGGGCCGGCTGCCAGTGCCTGATCGGCTCCCATCGGGTGTGCGCGAGCACGCTGTTGGCCGGGCGCCTGGCCGGGCGCGGGAAGGCCGCGGAGGTGACCGGGCGCACCCGGGCCGGGTCGTGGCCGAGCAGCGTGAAGATCTCCCTGGCCAGGCCGTGCCACGTGGTCTCGCCCGCGCTGGTGCCGTGGTAGACGCCGGGCGGGAGGTCCGACTGCGCCAGCCTGACCAGGTAGTCGGCCAGGTCGGCGGCCCAGGTCGGCTGGCCGCGCTGGTCGTCGACCACGTCCACGGTCTCACGCTCCGCGGCCAGCCTGATCATGGTCTTGACGAAGTTCTGGCCCGCGGTGCCGTACAGCCAGGCGGTGCGCACCACGTGCTGACCGTGGTCGAGCGCCGCCTGCTCGCCGGCCAGCTTGGTGCGGCCGTAGGCGTTCAGCGGCTTGGTGGGGTCGTCCTCCAGGTACGGCTCGTGCCCCGATCCGTCGAAGACGTAGTCGGTGGAGAGGTGCAGCAGCTTCGACCCGGCGCGACTGCAGGCCTCGGCCAGGTTGGCGACGGCATGCCCGTTGATCCGCATGGCCTCGTCCTCGCACGCCTCGGCCTCGTCCACCGCCGTCCAGGCCGCACAATTGACCACCACCCGGGGACGGTAGGCGCCCACGAAGTCGCGTACGGCACGCCGGTCGCATAAGTCCAGCTCGGAGCGGGCCGGCGCGAGGACGGGGTCGCCGGTGAGCGCGATGCGGTCGTGCAGGTCGGTGGCGAGCATGCCCCGGCCGCCCGTGATCAGCCACCGCACGCGGACCACCAGTCGCGATTGACCTGATACCAGCGCACGGTGTCCTTCAGCCCTTGGTCGAACGGGATCTCCGGCCGGTAGCCGAGCGCCCGCAGCTTGGCGTCGTCGAGCGAGTAGCGGCGGTCGTGGCCCTTGCGGTCCTCGACGTGCTGGACCATGTCCCAGTCCGCGCCGCACGCGTCGAGCAGGCGCCGGGTCAGCTCCAGGTTCGACAGCTCGGCCGTGCCGGCGATGTGGTAGATCTCCCCCGGCTTGCCCCGCTCGGCGACGAGCCGGATGGCCGCGCAGTGGTCCTCCGCGTGGATCCACTCGCGTACGTTACCGCCGTCGCCGTAGAGCGGCACCTTCCTGCCGCGCAGCAGGTTGGTGACGAACAGCGGGATGACCTTCTCCGGGTATTGGCGCGGCCCGTAGTTGTTGCCGCAACGGGTGATCGACACGTCGAGCCCGTGGGTGATCGCGTAGGCGCGCGCGATCAGGTCCCCGCCCGCCTTCGAGGCCGCGTACGGCGAGCGGGGGTTGAGCGGCGTGTCCTCGGTCCACGAGCCGGACTCGATCGAGCCGTACACCTCGTCGGTCGAGACCTGCACCACCTTTCCGACGCCCGCGTCCAGGCAGGCCTGCAGCAGGGTCTGGGTGCCGAGCACGTTGGTGCGGACGAACTCGGCCGCCCCGTCGATCGACCGGTCGACGTGCGACTCGGCCGCGAAGTTGACCACCAGGTCGTGTCCGGGCACGAGCTCGGCGAGCAGGTCCGCGTCGCAGATGTCACCCCGCACGAACGCGTGCCGCACGCCGTCGAGATTGGCGCGGTTGCCGGCGTAGGTGAGCTTGTCGAGCACGGTCACGTCCGCCTCGGCGGGCAGCGAGCGGACGAAGTGCGAGCCGATGAAGCCCGCACCGCCCGTAACCAGGATCTTCCTCATGAGCTGATCTGTACCTTGCTGTGATCGCCCAGGACGAGTCGATGGGCTCTGGGCGTGTTGGGCGCCGGGGTGACCTCGACGTCGTGGCCGATGAGTGACGCCTCGATCCTGCGTACGCCCTCGATGGAGGCCCTGGGCAGCACGATCGAATATTCGATCTCGCTCCCGGAGACCGTGCAGCCGGCGCCGATCGAGGTGAACGGGCCGACGTAGCTGTCGCAGACCCGCGCGCCCGGCCCGATGATCACCGGGCCGACCAGGCGCGAGCGCTCGACCACCGCGCCGGGCTCGACGACGACCCGGCCGATCAGCTCGCTGGCCTCGTCGACATCACCGCTGACGCGAGCCTCCAGCGACTCCAGGACGAGCCGGTTGACCTCCAGCATGTCGGTGACGTTGCCGGTGTCCTTCCAGTAGCCGGAGATCACCGAGGAGTCGACCCGCAGGCCCGCCTCGATGAGCCATTGGATCGCGTCGGTGATCTCCAGCTCGCCCCGCCACGACGGCTTGAGCTCGGCCACCGCGGCGTGGACCGCCGGGCTGAAGAGATAGACGCCGACCAGCCCGAGATCGCTCTTCGGCCGCGCCGGCTTCTCCTCCAGCCCGATCACGTTCCCCTGGGCGTCCAGCTCGGCGACCCCGAACTGCCGGGGGTCGCCGACCTTCGTGAGCATGATCCGGGCGGCGGGGCGGCTGACCGCGAACCGCTCGACCAGGTCGCTGATGCCACCCACGATGAAGTTGTCGCCCAGGTACATGACGAAGTCGTCGTCGCCGAGATAGTCGCGCGAGATCAGCACCGCGTGCGCCAGGCCGAGCGGCGCCTCCTGACGCAGATACGTCACCTGCAGCCCGAACGCCGACCCGTCGCCGACGGCCGCCTCTATCTCGGCCTGGGTGTCGCCCACCACGAGCCCGATCTCCCTGATGCCCGCCTCGGCGATCGCCTCCAGGCCGTAGAAGAGCACCGGCTTGTTGGCGACGGGTACGAGTTGCTTGGCCGAGGTATGGGTGATCGGGCGGAGCCGGGTGCCCGACCCCCCGGCGAGCACGAGTGCTTTCACCGCTAGTAAGCCCCTTCTCCACGGGTGACGACGGACCAGGTCTTCCACAGGATCTGCAGGTCGAGGATGAGCGACCAGTTCTCCACATAGCGCAGATCGAGGCGTACGGACTCCTCCCACGACAGGTCGGAACGGCCGCTGACCTGCCAGAGCCCGGTCATGCCCGGCTTGACCACCAGGCGGCGGCGGACGTCGGTCCGATACTTGGCCACCTCGTCGGGCAGCGGCGGCCGGGGACCGACGAGGGACATCTCCCCGCGGATCACATTGAGCAGCTGGGGCAGCTCGTCCAGCGAGTATTTGCGCAGGAAAGCGCCTACCCGAGTAATTCTTGGATCGTTCCTAATCTTGAACAGCACGCCGTCGAACTCGTTCGCTTCAAGGAGCTGCTTCTTGAGCTGCTCCGCATCGACCACCATCGTACGAAATTTCACTACCCGGAACTCTTTGCCGCCTCTACCCACTCTTGTCTGGTAGAACAGCGCGGGCCCCTGGCTGGTGAGCCTGATCACCACGACGATCAGCAGCAGCGGCAGCGCCAGCAGCAACAGCGCCAGCCCCGCGACGAACCGGTCGAAGACGCTCTTCACGAACTGCCTGGTGCCGCCGAACTCCGGATGCTCCACGTGCAGCAGTGGCATCCCGGCCACCGGCCTGATGCTGATGCGCGGCCCCGCCACGTCCATGAGGGCCGGCGCGACGAACAGATCCGTGCGCGCGGTCTCCAGGCTCCAGGCCAGCCGGCGCAACGCGGCGCCGTCCAGCTCAGGACAGGCCAGCACGGCGACGGCATCCGCTCGCGAATTCGCCACCACCTCGGCCACGTCGCCGAAGGAGCCCATCACGGGAATGCCGTCCAGGTCGACGTTCATCGAGTGATCAGGCGGCAGGCAAGCTCCCACCACTTGCATGCCGTGATGCGGCTGGCGGCGGAACTGCACCACCAGATCGAGGATCGACTCCCGGTGCCCGACCGCGATGACCTGGCGCATGTAGTCGCCGACGGCCCGTTTGCGATGCAGGCGTTTGCGCATCCTGAAGCGGTAGTACAGCGTCGTGACCAGCGCCAGCGGGAGCATCGCCATGACGAAGCTCCGGGCGACGGCGGTCTGCGTCGCGTAAGCCATGATCGCGGTGGCGGCCATCAGGCCGACCCCGCCGTTGAACACGGCCTTGAACTCCTCGGTGCCCTCACCATGGGCGCGCCGGCGGTACGCGCCGGCCAGCATCAACGTGATGGGCCAGGTGACGAGCAGGCCGAATCCGAGAACGAATTCGGCGATCGGTATGAACACGCCGGCAGTCAGCCGGACGCCGAGCACACATGCGCACGCGATGAGCGCGCACGTCGTGTCCCCGTATAACAGGAGCCGTAGATACGCCCGCGTCCAGATACTGGACCCAAGACGCGGCACGGCCCCGAGGAGTGCGACAACGGACTCCTCAGTCCCCACCCTCATAGCACCACCCTGTGACAACTTCGTGCACGCCGATAACTTGACGTTCCTTGAACCACATGGGTTGACAGGTCCCACGCACTATCAAGGGCGGCGGCCCCCACTAAAGAGTAAAGATCCATTCCAAGCTGGGGAATATCACCTAATGTCCAGAAGCGGACGATGATCGCGGGGGTTTAGGGGTTGACGGAACGATCCAAGAGTGCAGCGTCCCGTAGGAAAAATGTGAGGTTTACGGCGATATTTCAGCAGGTGGCCGTGAGGTCAACGCCCTAGTCGTACTCAAGATCCGGCAATGCGGACGGAGGATCCGGGCTGCGCCATACGACCACAACCCCATCGTGCACGGAATCGGCGGCCAAGGTCAGTCGATCAAGGTCGAAATCCGGCAGGTAGCGCAAACGTGCCAGAAACGTGGCATCGGTGGCCGAGCGCGGGACCACGCAGCCCTCCCCGTCACGGTCGAGCAGAATATAGAGGACGTCTGACCCGGACTCTGTGACGACACGGACCTCCACGACGTCCTCCCACGCGAGAGCCTCGACGCTGCCGTCCGCGTAGTGACGGGTGACGCCCTCTTCCGTGACATATACGTAGGAGTCCGGCATTGGGTTGCCGTGCATGGGCGCGATTCTTGCGAGTTCAGGGGCTGTCCCGCAAGGGTTCGCACTTAATGGTGCGCACAGCGCGCAAACAAGCAGCTCTCAGGGAGGCGCGTCGCTGCCCCAGGTGTGGCTGAGGTGAGCCGTCATCGCCGCCCGCGCGTGCTCAACCGGTCCGTCCGCGAGCGCGTCGAGCAGCTCGCGATGCTCGCGGATCAGGACGTCCCTGTCGCGGTAGACCGCACGCAGGCGCACCATGCCGAGCCGGGTCTCGGCGGCGAGCGCGGCGTAGAGCCGTTCGAGCCGCGGGCTGCCGGCCGCCTCGATCAGCGCCTGGTGCAGCGCCATGTGCTCGGCGACGGTCTCCGACCACGGCGCGTCCGCCGGCAACGCGTCCCACCTGCGCAGCGCCGCGTCCGCCTCGGGGACCCGGCGCCCGGCCACGGCCCTGACCATGAGGTCCTCCAGGGGCCTGCGCACGTACATGAGGTCCTGGAGGTCCGAGATCGTCACCTCGGGGACATAGGCGCTGCGGTTGCGCTCGCGTCTGAGCAGCCCTTCGTGCACCAGGCTCGCCAGCGCCTCCCGCACGGTCGGCCTGGCCACGCCGTACGACGCGGCGATCTCCTGCTCGGGCAGCGGCGTCCCCGGCTCGATCTCGCCGGAGAGCACCCTGCTGCGCAGGGCGTCGGCGAGCGCGCCGACGGTGGAGAGGGGTCTGAGCGGCAACGTCACGGCTGTGATGCTAACGCCGTTTCCCGCATTCTCTCCGGTACGGCCACCACCACCAGGCTGAGCACCAGCATCACCAGCCCGGCGATCGAGACCGGGGCCAGCCTCTCCCCCAGCACCAGCAGGCCCAGCAGGGCGGCGACGGCCGGCTCGGCCAGGGCCAGCGTGGCGGCCGTTGCGACGGGAGTGGTCCGCAGGCCGCGCCCGTACAGGAAATAGGACAGGGCGGTGGTGCCGAGCCCCAGATAGAGGACGGCGAGCAGCCCGCGCGGCTCCGACAGCCACCCCACCCCGTTGATGAGCAGCACCGGCAGCATGAGCACGGCCGCGCCCCCGAACATGACGCCCATCACGGCGTTGGACGGCGCCCCCGACTCGATGGCCCTGGCCGCCGAGACCGCGTAGAAGGCGTAGAGCAGCCCGCCGAGCAGCGCGAACAGCACGCCCGACACCACCTGCCCGCCCTGCCCGGCCGCCGGCGCCCCGCCGGCGATCAGCGCCGCACAGCCGCAGACCGCCGCCGTGGTCGCCAGCGCCCACCGCCCGCTCGGCCGGCGCCCGTGCAGCGCCCAGGAGAGCAACCCGGTGAAGACGGGCCCGCTGCCGATCGCGACCACGGTCCCGATGGCCACTCCCGTGCGGCCGACCGCGGCGAAGAAGCACAGCTGATAGGCGGCCACCGCGACGGCGGCCAGCAGCAGCCCCGGCGTGACGGCCCGCCGTACACCCGCCCCCGCGAGGAGCGCGAGCGCGGCGCCGCCGATGACCAGCCGCGCGGCGGCCAGCGCGACGGAGTCCGCGGAGACGAGCAGGCCTGCGGTGCCCGCCGTGCCCCACAGCACGGAGGCGCCGACGACGGCGAGGGGTCCGTTCTTCATACGGACATTGTCTGACAGTTAGACAATATCGTCCAGTAGGCCGTCGAGCGTGCGTGCCGCCGGAGCCGCCAGGTCGCCCGCGTAGTCGTCGAGCACGGCGAGGGCGTCGTGGACGCTCGGGAGGCTCTTGCGCGGCAGCTCCAGCAGGGGGTCGGCATCGGCGGTGATCCCGCCTTCGACGTGGAAGGCGCCGGCGGCGGCGGTGAGCGACACCTCGAAGCGGACCTCGCGGCCGTCGGGCAGTGTGAACGTGGTGCCGACGCGCACGCCTGCGGGCGGAACGAAATAGGAGAACGACTCGCGTCTCACGAAGGGATGATGTAATTCCGCGAGGATCTCCGATGCCCGGCTCAGGGCTGCCAGCAGCCCGGCCGCGGCCAGACTCTCGCTGTCCACCTACGAAAGACTAGATCAGCGCGCGGGTGGGTGGCCAGGCACGCGGTCGGCAGAGCCGGTCACGTGGGGTCGGTGGCGAGCCGGGCATGCCGCTCGACGTCATAGCGGACGCCCTCGTGGCAGAGCCTGCCCCGCTCGATGCCCTCCGGCAGGAACCCGGCCTTGACCGCGACCCGGCACGAGGCCGGATTGTTCGTCCGGTGCCCCAGCTCCAGCCGGTAGAGGCCGCGTTCGCGAAAGGCCCACCGCGCCAGCCGATCGGTCGCCGCCGCCGCGATCCCGCGCCCGCGCGCCTCGGGCACGACCCAGTAGGACACCCAGCCGGTGTCGTGCGCGTCGATGCGGGCCACTGCGACGTTGCCGACCACCCGCTCACCGGCCGGCTCCACGACCGTCACGGCGAAGGCGTGCCCGGCCCCCGGCCACGAGGCGATCCAGCCCACGGCGTCCTTGAGCGTCACCACGGGCCACGGCGCCTGCCTGCGCAGATCGGCCGCCTGAAAGGCCCGGAGCACGGCCGGCGCGTCGTCCTCGCGCCACTCCCGCAACCGGATGTTCGGCACAGCAACCACGCTGCCCGAGATTACCCGGAAAGCACTTATAGCGCCTGTTGCCCTATTTGGTGAGCCGCCTCGAAGTCGGTCACGAGCTCCTTGGGCGCGGTCAGGCACCAGGCCTCCGCCACCAGCTCGAACAGCTCATCGCGGTCGATCCCATCGAGATGCACCACGACCCACCCGAACCGCCCGGCCGTGAACTGCACCTCGAACACCTCCGGCCGCTCCGCGACCAGCGCGATCTGCTCCTCGATGGTGGCCTTGAGCCCGACGGTCTCCGTCGCCTCCCACAGGTAGCCGAACCCCCTGTCGCGCACCTTGAGCGCGACCCAGTCGCCGCCATGGCCCATCCGGACCTCCGGCAGCTCATCCAGCAACTCGAGGAACTCATCAACGGTCACACCCATGCCGCCTGTGTACCAGACCCGGCCGACACTTCCGAGCCCGCGATCCCGCTAGCGTGAGACCCGCCCGCTGCCAGACGCCGAGGGGACACAGGTGGCCGACACACGTACCAAGCTGCTCGAAGCCGCGCTGGAGACGCTCAGGAAGCAGGGCATAGCCGGGGTCTCCGCGCGGACGATCGCCGCCGAGGCGGGCGTCAACCAGGCTCTGGTCTTCTACCACTTCGGCAGCGTCGACCAGTTGCTCGGCGCGGCGATCGAGCACGGCTCCCAGCAGCGCATCGCCCTCTACCGCGAGCGCTTCGCCGCCGTCGGCACGCTGCGCGAGCTGCTCGACCTGGGCCGCTCGCTGCACACGGAGGAGCGAGCGGCCGGCAGTGTGGCGGCGCTGGCCCAGGTGCTGGCGGGCGGCCAGACCGACCCGAAGCTGGCGCCGGCCACCACCGTCGGGCTCAACCTGTGGATCGCGGAGGTGGAGCAGGCGCTCAGCAGGGTCCTGGCGGCCTCGCCGCTCGTGGAGTTCGTGGACGTGGGCGGGCTCGCCAAGGCGACGGCCGCCGCGTTCGTGGGCCTGGAGCTGTACGAAGGCGTGGACGCGGAAGGCGCCGGCCAGGCGCTGGACGCGCTTGAGGACCTGGCCGTGCTGGTCAGCGCTCTGGAGGACATGGGCCCGCTGGTCAGACGCGCCGTACGCGCCCGGCTCCGCCGTACGCAGGATCACTCGTAGTAGCGGACCTCCATCACGTTGCCGTCGGGGTCGGCGAAGAACATCGCCTCGGGCGCGATGCCCTGCGCCCCGAAGGAGTAGATGCCGGTGCCGGTGATCTTCATCTCGTGCTGTTTCAGCCGCACCTGCAGGGCGTCGAAATCCTCTTTGCTCACGGCCAGGCAGAAATGGTTGATCGGATGCCCGGCGGTGCCCTGCACCCCTGTGGCCTCCTCCACGCCCCTCGACGCCTCGTACGCCATCAGATCGAGGATCGTGTCGGAAGAGATCCGAACGCTCGGGAACCCCGCCTTTCCCTCGCGAAACTCCTCGGCCCGCACCCCTGGCAGACCGACCACCTGTTCATAGAAACGCAGGGAGCTTAACTGGTCGGAGACCCAGCAGACGAGATGGTCCAGCCGTGCGTCCATGTGATCCTCCATTCTCGTCCAATATCTGTTGCCCGAATGTCGCTGTCCACCGGCAGCCTCGCACACCCGGTCGCGGCGCGACCTCCCAGGCTGCCCCCCGGGGACAAATCACCCCATTCTGGAATCTCGCGATTCCCGATATAGGGGTATTTGGTGAGGCATGATCAGAGGATGAACGCATCGATGCGGGCGGCGTTGGTGGGTGCGGTGGTCGGGCTGACCCAGTTCCTCATCCTCTGCTGGCGAGGCGAGGACATCGGGATCCTCGACATGATGGGGCTCATCGTCGTGCCGTACGCGTTGGGGTTCTTCCTGTCCCGGTTCGGCCGGCTGCCGAACTGGGGGGCGGTGGCCACGCTGGGACCGGCCATCACCGCGTTGTTCCTCCTCGCCCTTGTGCCGTCCCTGCGGTTCCCACCGAACCTGGACCTGGGCGACTGGCAGGCGGGCCTCGCCTTCATGGCGCTGGGCGCGACCAGCTACCTGGCGGCGGGCGGCCTCGCCATACCGATGCACACGCGTCTGCGCTTCCTGACGGTCGGCCTGGTCGCCGTCACGTACGTGGGCGTCGGGTCGGCGCAGGGCCTGATCGCCGACGCGGTGCGCGCACAGCGGATGACCGAGGCCGAGATGGTGGCCATGGTGCCGGTGCTGCCGGGCTACCGGCTCACGCACATGGACGACTCGGAGCCCTGGCTCACGCTCGAGTACGAGAGCGACGACATCGAAGCGGACATCGACGTCGCCGTCGGGCCGAAGAGCATCGCCACTCCCAAGGCCGCCTGCGGCGAGCCTGTTCCGGAGTTCCGCCCCTCAGGGACCTGCAAGCAGGCGGCGCCGGGCGTGTGGGTCCGTACCGGCGAAACCAGCAGAACGGCGATCACGACGCACGGCGACGCGTTGCTGCAGGTCGAGAGCCGGCTGTCGATGCCGGAGGCCGATCTGATCGCCATCCTGCGGACGTTCCACCCGATCGACCCCTGGGAGCTGTCGTACCTCGTGGAGGACTGACCCTTACCCGGGTTCGGCGTCGAGCAGATCGTTGGAGAGGTTGAGCCGGATCTCCGTGTTGCGGTATCCGGCCCGCCCGAACGCGGCCGCCATCGGCGCGTTGCCCATATCAGTGGTGGCGGTGATGCGCTGCTCCCCGTTGGCCGCGTGGATGCGGGTGATCTCGGCGAGCACCTCGTCCACGTAGCCGCGCCCCCGGAACTCCGGGACCACGCCCAGATAGCCGACATTCACGTTGTACGGCGTCGCCGACGGGATCGCCATGCCCGCCACCTCGCCCTCAGGCGTATAAGCGATCCGCCACCACTCCCGCTTGCCCGGCGCCCCGAGATAGAAGTCCATCTCTCCGCGAGCGGTCGCCTCCACGCCCTTGGCCGCCAGGCTCGTCCGGGTATGGGCGTCCAGGCTACCCTCGGCGATCCTCCTGAACACGGCCAGGAACTCCTCGTCGGACGCCCCCGCGAAGCGCAGCGCGCCGGTCGCCGCAGGCACCCCGTCGGCGGGCGCCCACTCGAACTGCAGCCGCTCCACCTCCCGGGTGAGCCCCGCCGCGTGCGCCGCCGCCCGCCGCCAGCCCACGGCCGCCGACCTGGCCGGATCGTCGCGCCACCCGCCGGCCGTCTTGATCGCGTACTGGACCGGCTCCGGGAACCCGGCCAGCGCGGCCCTGATCAGCTCGGCCCCGACGGCGGCGCGATCACCCACAGCGGCATCCACAGCGGCGTCCACGTCGAGGCAGTCGAGCGCGACCGGATGCGCGCTGTCCCTCGGCCCCCACCACAGCGCCCGCCCCACGACCCGGCCGCCCATCTCGGCGATCCACGTCCATTCGGGCCGGTACATGTTCTCGGCCAGCTCCGCGAGATAGCGGTCGGCGTCGATCCACCCGACCGGCTCGGTCACGATCCACGAGGCCACGCGGTCGAGCTCAGCGGGGACGATGGCGCGGTAGGAAATCACCCGCACACACTAGCGCCCCCTTTTGTCCCCATCTGCGGGCTCCACGATCACGCGCTTGGTTTCAGAGCGTGCCGACGTCGCGAGTGGTCCCCTCAGCGATGGCCTGAAGTTTGTCCGGGTTGGCCACGTTATGGATGGTGGTGATGCGGCCGTCGGCGTCGAAATCAAAAGTGACGGTGGAGATGACCCGCCCCAGACCGCTGAACACCATGCCCGGGCCGCCGTTGATCCCGACCAGCTCGGCGTTCATGTCGGCGGGCTCGACGCCCTGGTAGGTGACCTTGCCGATCGCGGCGAACCAGGCGGCCACCGTCTCGGCGCCCACCACCGGGCGCAGGGCCTGACGAACCTTGCCTCCCCCGTCGGTCCACAGGGTGACGTCCGGGGCCAGCAGCTCCATGAGGGTGTTGATGTCACCGCCGGTCGCGGCGGCGAGGAACCGCTCCGTGACGTCGCGCTGCCGCGACCGGTCGGCCGTGAAACGCGGCCGCCGGGCCTGAACGTGCGCGCGCGCACGGTGCGCGGCCTGGCGCACCGCCGTCTCGGAACGCTCCACCGCCTGCGCGATCTCGGCATGACTGAAGTCGAAGACCTCTTTCAGTACGAACACCGCGCGCTCCAGCGGGCTCAGGGTCTCCAGGACGACCAGCATCGCCGTCGACACCGAATCGGCGTTCGTGATGTCGTCGGCGGTGTCGCCGCTGGTGAGGATGGGCTCCGGCAGCCACGGCCCCACATAGGTCTCGCGCTGGTACCGGGTCGAGCGCAGCCGTTGCAGAGCCAGGTTCGACACGATCCGCGCCAGATAGGCCTTGGGGTCGGCCACCTGCGAACGGTCGTCGGCCGACCACTTGATCCAGGCGTCCTGCACGGCGTCCTCGGCGTCGGCCACGGTGCCGAGGACGCGATAGGCCACCGAGAACAGCAGGTTCCGATACCGGTTGAACACCTGCTGGTCGTGGTCCGTGGACGGGTGGGTCACCGCACACCCCGGACGCGGGTGAAGCGGCCGCCACGAGGCCAGAACGCGCCCGATGCCGGCATCTTCTTCATCCGGCCGTAGGTCGGCCAGGGGGAAGCGGTCACCGTCTCCTTATATCGTGCCGCCATGCGACCGGTCAGATGCACCCGTCGCGGGCTGTCGTCGGGGTGGGTGAACTGGACGACCGCGTCGTGCCGTCCCAGGCTCACCGGCGTGTGGTAGTAGCCGAAGCGGAACGGCTTGGGCCGCTTGCCGCCCAGCGCGCGGAGGATCGCCACGGCGGCGTGCACACCGGTCGGCATGCCGCCCTGGCAGGTGCCGTGCATCACGCCATAGCCCTGGAGGATCGCGGCCGCGTCGCCCACGGCGTACACCTCCGGGTGCGACACCGACCGCAGCGTCGCGTCGGTGACGATGCGGCCGCGCTCGTCGACGGTCAGACCGGCGGCGGCCGCCAGCGGCGACACCCGCGTACCGCTCGTCCACAGGACGACGTCGGCGGCGACGCTCTCCCCGCCCGCCAGCTCGACCGAGCCGGGCAGCACCTTCACCACCTCGGCCCCGCTGCGCGTGTGGACACCCAGGCGCGTGAGCGCGGCCTGCAGATACGCCCTCGGCCTGGGGCTCATGGCCGCGCCGGGTTCCTGCCGGCCCAGCAGCACGACGTTCAGGTGGGGGTACCGCTCCGCGATCTCCGCGGCCGACTCGACGCCGGTCAGCCCGCTGCCACCGACCACGACCGTCCCGCCACTCGTCCCGCCGCTGAGCCGGGCCAGCCGCTCGGCCAGCGCCTCGGCGTCTTGGGGGCTGTTGAGCGTGTACGCGTGCTCCTCCACGCCCGGCACCGTCACCGTGTCGGCCACGCTGCCCAGCCCGTACACCAGCGTGTCGTAGTGCAGCACCCGGCTGTCGTCGATCCGCACGATCTTCGCGTTCGCCTCCATCGCCGTCACCCAGCCGCGCACGAACCGCGCGCCCGTGCCCTCCAGCAGCTCCGGGATGTTCATCTCGGCGACCTGCTGCCCGGTCGCCGCGATGTGCAGCCGCAACCGCTCGGTGAACCGCTCCTGCGGATTCACCAGGGTCACCTGCACGTCGTCGCGCCCCTTGGTCCGAGCCGCGAGCTGAATCGCCGCGGCCATGCCCGCGTACCCCGCCCCCAGGATCAGAACGCGATGCGGGCCCGCCTTGCGCTGTGTGGTCATCGGTGCGCCTTTCCCTCGGTGGTGACAACCTCGGGATGCAAGCTGGCCGCCGATCCGTGACACGGGATCGATGTGACCCGCGCCACACTCACTTCGGACGGCCGTGAAGTGACGGCAGCACGGAGGGCCGGCGCTTTCGCTTTCCTTCGGCCTACACCACGCCTGCCAACGCCATCACGAGAACGGCCAGCATCATCACAAGCGCGACGACAGCCGCAACATGCCGAGCTCGTACCATGGCTCGGCCCACCGCGCGTTTGTGCCGCAGAGCACGCTTCACCGCTCGCTGAGCACGTAAATCAGCAATCTGCCTGCGGTCCACGATCCCATTCTGCGTCCTTGACGTACGCGGCGGCCACGTCGCAGGCAAGCTCCACCCGCCCCCGAAGGACATCGCCCCCGCCCTCTACGTATTCGGCTTGTGGACGACTACCAACCCGGGGGTAGATCGTTCGGCCTTCGAGTTGAGGTACTCGTAAACCATGTAGTAGTCCTCGCCAGGCCACCCTCCATGTCGTGGATCAAGGTCTCCCCCCTTCTGAAACAGGAGAGAACGCCATAGATCGGTTTCTCGACCTGCGCCACATGTTCGGGCAGCATGCCCTCCTTCTCCAGGTGAGACGCTGCAGATCGAGGAGGCTGATCACCTGACGTTCGTCAAAGTGAGACTTCCGGCCAGAGCCTCGGTCTCACTCCCACGCCGTGTACGGCGAAGCATTACTCCCCGTCTCTGGTTGTCAGGCCGACCGGACAGGTCACGCCGGTCCCGTCGATGTCGCCGTACCCATTTGTACAGATATTGCTGATGGCAGTAGTTGATCTCGCGCACCAATCGGCAAGACGTGACATCAGTGGCTATTACCCGCTTTGGCGGCGGCCTTCGGCAAAGAAGTCGCACTCGGGAAGCGAGCCGGTGGTCACCTCACGACGAGTGTGCGATTATCGCACCATGAGCACGCTCGATTGGACCGACATCGGCGCGCGAGTCCGCGAGTCCCGACTGGCCATGCGACTCTCCCAGGAGCAGCTGGCCGAGCTGACCGGTCTCGACAGAACCATGGTCAGTAAGATCGAGGCCGGCACAAGGCGTCTCGACGCCCTGGAACTCGTACGAGTCGCCCGAGCACTCGATCTTCCAATGAGTCATTTCCTCAACGCGCCTCCAGCCGTAATGTCCCACCGCCCGCCTCTGGCGGAGGACACGGCGACGCCTGCCGCGCAGGTTTCCTATCGCATGGATGTGGCTCTCGCGGCCTGGATTCGGGAGATCCGACTCCTGGTTTCTCTCGGGGCGCTAGAACTCATTCCCATCAAGCGATACAACGGCAAGGTCGATGGGCCGGCGGCGGCTGCAGATGCGGCCCGATGGCTGAGGGCTGAGCTGGATTTGGGGCTCGCCCCCATCGAATCGCTCGCCGGCCTGTGTGAACGGTGTGGCCAGTTCGTCCTGGTGACCGATCTTTCCGGGGAAGGTGCTTCAGCGATCGATGGTGACGTGGCTGCCGCCGTCGTCTGCATCCGCGGCGATCCTGGACGGCGGCGAACCACCGCCGCTCACGAGCTCGGACACCTGATCCTGGGCGATGAATACTCCACCGACCTGGGAGTAGGCACTTCCCGCGAAGCTCGTGAAGCCGCGGTAGACGCCTTCGCCGCTGAGCTTCTCCTGCCAGTTGAGGCGATCCAGCGTGCTGCGGCATCGACCGCCCTCACCAGAGCGGAGTTGGTTCGTCTCGCGGCGGAGTACCGGACGTCCTGGAGTCTCGCGCTGCGGCAGGCAAGAGCGGCCAATGCAATCGACCAGAACGAAGAGAAGGACCTGCGGACCTGCCCACCTACCTTCGCGGAGTTCAGGGATTCCCTGGGCTGGACACCTCAGCCGGATTTGGACGAGATCCGCGTATCTCCGATATTCGCCCATGCGGTGATGACGGCGTACAAGAACGGTCGGATCACCAGTCACCGAGCCTTGGAGCTCATGCACGGGCAGCTCGAAAGCGAGACGGACCTGCCTCCGGTAGCTGAGACGGACGAGCGCCCGTGACCGAATCGAAGCCTGTCGGCCCTTTGCCTCGGCTCGTGACCGACACCATGGTGCTCCTTCACTTTGCCAAGGCCGACCGGCTCGATGTTCTAGGAGCGAGTGTCACGGAGATGTCCACGACTCTTGTCGTTGTCGACGAGCTGGGCAAGTACTCCGACGAGTGCCCCTTGCTACGGCGCCTTACCGAACTTGAGTGGCTGCATATCCAACCTCAGGATTCGGTCGAAGAGCTCATCGCCTTCGACACATGGAGCCAGCTACTCGGCACCAGCGACGATTACGACAAGGGAGAGGCCAGTATTTTCGCCGCGGCCCAGGTACATGGCCTGGTCGCACTCACAGATGACCGAGACGCGACGAAGGTCGGCCGGGCGAACGGACTCAAGATCCACGGCACTATCTGGCTGCTGACCCGGCTGAAGGGGCTCGGCAAGATGACTCTGGTCGAGATTTGCAACCACGTGGACGCGCTACGAGCCTCCGGAATGCGCCTTCCCTGCACCGGACCTGAGCTTCCGGGCTGGGCCAGAGACCGCGGGCTTCTCTAGGCCGCTCCTGCCTCGCCGGATGCCAGGCCGACCGGACAGGCCACGGCCGTCCCACCGGTGCCGCGGGTCCCATTGGGCACTTTGTACAGATGCTGCTGGTGGTAGCGGTCCGCCTCCTGCAAGAGATCCGGAGGCTCCCGCTCGGCTCTCAAGCAGTCTCAAACAGCGACCACCTGCACTGCTTTCCGCACAGTTGCTCATGTCGTCCTCGTCAGACGTCAGAACGATGGCAGGGCGCACCGAACGCAGTGCGCCTTCCGCGTCAGAGTCATTTTCTCTGACACACCTCGGTGCGGTGGCTGCGACCACAGCATCGATGGCGCACTTGTGACCGTGCAAGCGAGCAGCCCGAAGAAGCTCGACCGCTCGCGACGAGATGTCCTCGGTCACCGGCTCGATCTTCAGCCGGGACAGGTGCCACCTGAGACGCTCGCTTTTGACGCGGACGTCTTGTGCCTCGATCGGTGTCATCGCGCTGACCACAACCCGGAAGTCGTTCTCCTGTGCCTCCCGTACGAACGCTGTCACCCGTTGGTCGGCCTCGCACCACCTCACGAGCCCTTCGCAATCGAGAACGACGGTGCCCGCGCTCAACCTGCTTCGTGCGCGGGCCATCCGTCCTCCCCCTGGAGCTCAGGCGCCGACTTGACGCGACGGAACAACTCCGCCGCCTCATCCCGCAAAGACTGTGGGATCGGCCCAGAAGCGGCCTCGTTCGCCTGCAGGGCTTCCTCCAAGAGATCCCGCTCAATCTGGCGCTCCACAGCGGCATCAACGTAGGCGGAGAACCCGCGGGCTCCGACTCGCTCTCGGACGGCGCGAATGTTGCCCGTTCTCAGAGAGACACTGACCTTGGCGGCCGGCCCGCCTCCCGGAGCGAAGTCTCGTTCAGGCGTACTCATAGGCTCAGTTCACTACTTGAAGTAGCAAAATGCCGGTCCTCGTCTTGCACGAGGACCGGCCACTACGTGTGCCTCCGCGTCGCCGGACGTCAGCCCGACGGGACAGGAGACCCTGTGCCGCCGATGCCGCAGTAGCCATTGGGCACTTTCTACTGGCAGCACTTCGCTTCAGGCAATAGATGCGACAACCTAACGGGGCTTCGACCGGTACTCAGCCCACACGTCGACTGCCTCTTGGAGATCAAGAGCGGCAACGTCCTCGCGAGGCATCCCCACCGTGTGGATCAACCGGTCCGCGAGCCAATCTGGAACCGGTTCCCTAGGGGGCGTTGTCTCCACCCGGATGTGATCGGCGAGCGCGCCAAGACGCTCAATCACTTGACCGAGTTGGACAATCTCCGGACGGTCGACACCCGCCTCGCGCACCCTGGCCGTCGCCTCAGCATAAACTTCAGCGTCGGCTCGCTCACCCACGGTCCGCACTTCACAGATCTCCACCGACTTGTCCTCGGCGATGCGGTAGACGACGCGCCAGGTGTTGCGACCCACCACAAGCTTCCGGAAACCAGTCAGTTCCCCGCCGAGCGCATAGCCCGCCTCGGGATTCTCCAGCAGGAGAAGAATCTTCTTGAGTACCTTCGGCACCGCGTCTGGGCCGATGCGTCGGAGGTCATCAACCGCTGGCGCCGTGAAGACTACGTCGGACACGTATCACTCGTCGTCCGGGATGGCGGCCAGCGACTCGCAAGTATGCCCGAAAGCGGCGAGCACCTCGTCGAGCGAGACTCGCTCTCCCGTGTCCGTGACCGACCGGGCAAGCGCAAGCGCCAGATCACGCAGATCGGCCGCAGCCTCCTCCAACTCATTGAGTCGGCGGATGCTCACCACGGCCGCCACCGGCTGATGCCGGCGGGTGACCACCAGATCGGTCCCCTGCTCCGCATCAGCCACCAGGCGGGCAACCCCCCGCTGGGCCGCTTCCGTGACGCTCAGCTCAGTGGCGTCGCGCAGGTCAGTCATACATCAACTGTATATCTTTCTGTACAGAATCGCGATCCCTGGCCGAGCACAAGCTCAGGCTTCGCCGGACGTCAGGCACCCACCGGAGACGCCACCCCTTCAGCTGCCTGACCAGGCATCTAGCGCCTAGAGGCCCCTAGTCTCGCCGGGCTCCTTCGGGCCAGAGCACCCGGACGGGGACCTCCCGCCGTCGGGCCTCGGCCACCACATCGGCAGTACCGCCATAGCCTCGGGCGGGCTGCCCGTCCCACACGGCGAACAACACATCAGCGTCGTCCAACATCCGTGCACTTGCCGTCATGTGCGACTTCGAGGTGGACTCCACAAACGCCAGCCGGTGAGTCCGGGCCGCCCGCCCCAGCAACTCGTCATACGCAGCATGGCACTCACTCGGCAACCCGTCTCGGTACTCCTTGGCCGGTATGACTGCCTCCAGCACCCCACCGACATCCAGCACTCCACGGGCGAAGATCTGATCGGCCCCGTCCGCCAGGCAGGACAACCCGCAGACGTCAGGTAGGTAGTCCGAGAGCGCCTCACGTATCGCCCGATCGATCAGTACGGCAGTCTCCTCCGGAAGACCCCGGTGGCCGGAGACAGCGATGCGGACCATGATCCCCCTACAGCAGTGTGGCGTGAAGACGTTCGTCGAACGAGCGCAGGGCGCCGGACGACGGCCCGGCATACGCTCGGCGGAAATTCTTGACCCGGTGCAGGACGCGCTCGGACCCATACGTCGTCCCCACAGTGAGCGCGTTGGACGCCAGATACAGCGCCTCCTCGTAGTGTCCCGACATAGCCTCAGCGGTCGCACCTCAGTCACGAGAACGCCCCGCTGCTTCGCGCCGGGCTGGGCCGACGAGAGCGACTCGTTGAAGGCGGCAACGGCTTCGGCCGGCCGCTTGAGCCCTACCATCACCAGGGCGCGATAGCCCGCCAGCTTCGCGTGATCGAACGGGAACGCCCAGGGCCAGGGCGGCGCGACGGCCCGCTCACCAGCCCGCACCGCTGACTCGGCCGCCTTCAACGCCTGAAGCGCTGCCGCCTCGTCTCGCGCGGTCGCGTGACCAAGCGCTTCGAGGCTCGACAGCCAAGCACGGGCGATGGCCGGTGGCCGGTCGCCGATCTCCCGCCGCGCCCTCGCCAAGAGATTCAGTCCGATCAGCGGATCCTCGGCCTCGATCTCGAACGCGGCCAGACTGCCGATCATGTACGCCGCCAGCAGCACGTTGTCGGCCTGCCGCGCGATGTCGATTGCGCGACGGTAGTAGAAGCGCGCCGAGCCGGTGTCCTGCATGTCGGCATGCACCCAGGCCGCGAAGCCTGCCGCCTCGCTCAGACCGGCCCGGATCTCGTCAGCATGCGGAGACCGCGACGCGCGGCCGAGAACGCGGCTCGCGAGATCGACCTGCGCCACCGCCGGAGGAGCGAGTTCACGCGCAGGCGTGACTGCCTCCAACCGACGCTGGGCGCCGGTGATGCTGGTCAGCGTGGCGGCCGTCGTCTCATCCACATCCGGACGCTTGGGCAGGGCGACCCCCGCCAGCGCGGTCAACGCCACGGCCTTGCCGAAATCTCTGCGCTTCGTCGGATCGTCATCCCCTCGGGCTCCGAATCGGAGCAAGTGAAGCGGCACCCCGATCTGGATGGATATCTCCCGAACCTGGTCCAAGGTGAGCGGCTGACGGCCCCGCAACACCTTGGACACCCAACTCTGGGAGTAGCCGACCGCCTCAGCAAGCTGACCCTGCGTCCAACCGTGTGCCCGCCGCACCTCTTCGAGGATGGTCGGTAGATCGCACTCGGCGAGAGCGGCGGCCACGACTGGCCCGGACCAGAACTGCGGCGGTATCTGGGTCACAACGCTAGGTTAAGCCGCTGACCTCGGCCGTACCGATATTCGTGACGGGAATAGCCGTACCACCAGCAGCACTAGGCCGTTCACCTGCGGTTATATGACAGCGACGCTCAGTACATGAACGCACTACCGCCTCACCCCCTGGCCGCCGCACAACGGCTGGCCACTGCTCTTGCAGAGAAGGGGATCACTACCGACGTCCATCACGACTACGGCACGCCCATGGTGTCGGTCTGGGTCGGCCTGATCGTGTGGTGCGAGGACGGGATGTACTGGTGGCGCACTGGCTGGAACCCACACAGACACCGAGCAATCTACGCATGGCATCCCTTGACCCAGCCAGCCCGCGTCGCCCACCGAGTCGCCCTTCGCTACACAGAACTGCGCATGACACTTCCGCTCTCGTCGCTGATCGCCGGAGCGCAGCCGTGTCTCTGACCGTGCAGCAAGTGATCAACAGATTCCCCGGCTGGCAGATCACCGACATGCCTGGAGGCTGGGTGGCCATGCGAGTCAACTTCGTGCCCAAGAACAGCGGCCTCTCCAACGTGCGTTGCGGAGGGACCTTGGAGGAACTGGCCGAGAATCTATACGCCGAGATCAGGCACCAGAAGTCACGGCAGCCTGCGGTAGGCAGGTAATTCGATGGCAACCCGACCCGGAGCGCAGGGCCTCCAGGCCCGAGCAGCGGAAGCGGGGCGGCAGTCTCTTGGACACACCTCATCGTGGGCCAGTCGGCGTGCAGCGACGGGTACGAACGGCCTCCCGTGCCTCCTTCAGTCGCCCGAGAAGGCCTGAGGATCCCTTATCTACACAACCCGTAACCTTGCGGCTCGTCCTAATAGCAGTAGAGGACACCCATAACACCGAGCATGCTCTCTGTAAAGTAAGCCGTATATCCCCCTAGCGCTCCAATTCTGTTACTTCTCACGATTTTGTCGAAGCATGTCGGAGCCACGACCTACCCTCGCTCCATGGTTCCTGTCAGCTCGTATGTGAAACGAGTGAATGGCAAGCTGGTTCGAGTTAAGGCGTACGTACGAAGTGCCCCTGGCTCCCGCTCGAAGTCCGACTCCGACTCCGACTCGCCTAGCCTGATCTGGCTTCTGGCAGTCGCAATACTCGTCATCGCAGCTCTCTCTGGAGGCATCACCGCTGGCGCGAATTCCTCGGCGAGTACCTCTGATGTCGAGGCTGCGCCAGGTCGGGGAGCCTCCGCTCCAGCTACGCTTCCACCTGGCCCTAAAGGGCGCCTCGCTGAGGCCCTTCGCACCGCACGACTGAATAGCGGTCTTTCCGAAAATCAGGTAAGTACGCAGACGGGAATCGCCGAATCTACCATCGACGGCTTCGAGCGGGCACAGATCATTCCGAACAACAGCGATCTTAAAAAACTTACTCCGATCTACGGTCTTTCAGAAAACCAGTGGAACCAGCTCGAAATTATGAGACTCGAGATTCTCGGTGAGGCTCTTTGAGAGCGCCGTGACTCGGCGATCGAAGCTGATGGTTTCGCTGCTACGCCGTCCAGTGCTAGCTTGCCCATCCCGTCTGGAAGCTTCGCCTCAAGCGCCGCGTGGGCGGTGCTGGCCGCGACCGGCCCCCAGGCCGCAGCGCCGTCGAGCGACCGCCCGACGCGCGGCGGGCGGGCACACCCTTGACCCTGTAGTGAAGGTTGTCGCCGAAACGGCACTGGCCCCTGATCGACGCCGGACGTACCGGGCGACCATGGGCCAGGATCTAGATATCTCCGCAGGTCTACGCCTCGCCGGAGGTCAGGCCGACCGGGCAGGCCACGCCCGTCCCGCCGATGCCGCAGTATCCGTTCGGAACTTTGAACAGATACTGCTGGTGATACTCCTCCGCGTAGTAGAACGGCCCAGCGGGAGCGATCTCCGTGGAGATCTCGCCGTAGCCGGCGCCCTTGAGCACCCCTTGGTACGCCTCTCGCGACGCCTCCGCCGACTTCTGCTGCTCCGGCGAGTGGTAGTAGATCGCTGAGCGGTACTGGGTGCCCACGTCGTTGCCCTGGCGCATGCCCTGCGTCGGGTCGTGGCCCTCCCAGAAGACCTTCAGGAGCTCCTCGTAGGAGATCTTCGCCGGGTCGAACACGACGCGTACGGCCTCCGTGTGCCCCGTGAGGCCGCTGCAGACCTCCTCGTACGTCGGGTTGGGCGTGTGGCCGCCCTGGTAGCCGACCGCGGTCGTGACGACCCCGGGCGTCTGCCAGAAGACGCGCTCGGCGCCCCAGAAGCAGCCGAGGCCGAAGTCCGCGACCTCCAGCCCCGAGGGGTACGGCGGGGCGAGCGGGGCGTCCAGGACCGCGTGCCGCGCCGGCACGGGCATGGTCTCCGCGCGGCCCGGGAGTGCGTCCTCCGGTCGGACCATCGATGTCTTGTTGCCGCCGAACAGCCAGCCCATCGCGCTACCTCCATAGGTCTTCCTTCAGCCTACATAGCCCCCAACGCTTAAGGATCGCTTCACATTTCCGTACAGCAGCCGAAATTTGTGTTTAAAGGTGGTAATGCGCAAAAATGTGGTTCATGCCTGACCTACGGCGCGGTGTGTTGTTCGGGATCGCCGCCTACACGATGTGGGGCCTGTTCCCCCTCTACTGGCCACTCCTCAAGCCCTCCGGAGCCGTCGAGATCCTCGCGCACCGGATGGTCTGGTCCCTGGTGGCCGTCGGCGCCGCGCTGGCCGTGCGCAGGCACTGGTCCTGGTTCAGGGAGCTGGCCAGGCAGCCGAAGAAGATCGCCATGCTGACGCTCGCCGCCGTCGTGGTCACCGTCAACTGGGGCACCTACATCTACGCGGTCAACGCCGGTCACGTGGTCGAGAGCGCGCTGGGCTACTTCATCAACCCCCTCGTCAGCGTCGTGTTCGGGGTGCTGCTGCTGCGCGAGCGGCTGCGGCCGCTGCAGTGGGTGGCGGTGGGGTTCGCGACGCTGGCGGTGCTCGTGCTGACGATCGACTACGGCCGCCTGCCGTGGATCGCGCTCACGCTGGCGGTCAGCTTCGGCGTGTACGGGCTGCTCAAGAAGCAGGCCAACGTGGCCGCCACCGAGAGCCTGGCCGTCGAGACCCTGGTGCTGCTGCTGCCGGCCCTCGGCTACCTGGTGTTCCTGCAGGGGACCGGGCAGGCGACGTTCGGGCACGAGGGGGCCTGGCACGCGGTGCTGCTGGTCGGCGCGGGGATCATCACGGCCGTGCCGCTCGTCTGCTTCGGGGCCGCGGCCATCAGGGTGCCGCTCAGCACCATCGGGCTGCTGCAGTACATCGCGCCGATCCTGCAGTTCGGGGTCGGTGTGCTGATCGCCAAGGAGACCATGCCGCCCAGCCGGTGGATCGGCTTCTCGATCGTCTGGCTGGCCCTGGCGATCTTCACGTACGACAGTTTCCGGACGGCACGCGCGGCCGCCCGGATCAGGAGATCAGCCGGAACGCTCGACCACGTAGTCACATAGCGCGAGAAAAGCGTCCTTGGCGGGGATGTCGGGCAGGCCGGAGATGTCGTCGCGGGCCCGGTCCACCCAGGCGGTCAGCTCGGCCCGCGCCTGCGCCATCCCCGCGTGGGCGCGGAGCAGCGTCAGCGTCTCCGCCACGTCCTCCTCGGCCACCGGGCCCGACAGGAGCGCGGCCAGGCGCGAGGACTCACCGGACGCGAGCGCGTACAGGACAGGCAGGGTCTTGACGCCCTCGCGCAGGTCGGTCCCCGGCGTCTTGCCCGACTGGGCGCCGGTGGAGGCCACGTCCAGGAGGTCGTCCCCGAGCTGCCAGGCCACCCCGACCGCCTCGCACGCCCGGCTGAGCCGCTCCTCGACGTCCGCGGGCGCCCCCGACAGCAGCGCGCCGAACCGGCCGGAGGCGGCGATGAGCGAGCCCGTCTTGTCGGCGAGGACGCTCAGGTAGTGGGTCACGGGGTCCTCCCCGTCACGCGGCCCGACGGTCTCGCGGATCTGACCCTGTACGAGACGCGAGAACGTCTGCGCCTGGATCCTGATCAGCTCAGGGCCCAGGTCGGCCAGGAGGTCGGAGGCCTGGGCGAAGAGGTAGTCGCCGGTGAGGATCGCCACGGTGTTGTCCCACCGGGCGTTGGCCGACGGAGAGCCCCGGCGCACGGGCGCCTCGTCCATGACGTCGTCGTGGTAGAGCGAGCCCAGGTGGGTCAGCTCGATGACCACCGCGCCGGGCACCACACCCGGCGCGGACGGGTCACCGAACTGCGCGGCCAGCAGCACCATCAGCGTGCGGAACCGCTTGCCGCCGGCCTCGATGAGGTGCTTGGACGCCTCCGTGACGAAGGCGTCCTCGCTCTCCACCGACGAGCGCAGGAGCTTCTCGACCGCGGCCAATCCGTTGGCCACGTCCTGCGCCAACCGTTCGTCCTCTATGGGAAGGTCAACCACGGGAGGCGCAGACATACGAGATCCCCTTATCTAATGAACAGGCTGCTAGCAGCGTCGTTGGCGACACCGAGCACGGACTCCGGGTAGAGCCCCACTCCTACCGTAACCAGCAACGAAACGGCGATGACGGCCACGGTCCCCATACTCGGCGCCGCGATCGCAGGTCCGTCGGCCGCCGGCTCGCTGAAGAACATCAGCACGATCACGCGGACGTAGAAGAACGCGGCGACCGCGGAGGCGACGACGCCCACGACCACCAGGCCGGCCATCCAGCCGCCCATCGAGTCGCCGGCCTGCGTGCCGCTGTTCAGGGCCGCCGCGAACACGGCGTACTTGCCCATGAAGCCGCTGGTCAGCGGGATGCCGGCGAAGGCCAGCAGGAAGAACGCGAACACGCCGGCCAGGATCGGCGCCCGCTTGCCCAGACCGGCCCAGCGCGACAGGTGCCCCGCCTCGCCGCCCGGGTCGCGGATGAGCGTGACCACCGCGAACGCGCCGACCGTGGCGATGCCGTAGACCGCGAGGTAGAACAGGATCGCCTTGAGTGAGACGACGTTCTGCTCGGCGGAGCCGAACGTGGCCATCACACCGACGAGCAGGAAGCCCGCGTGCGCGATGGACGAGTACGCCAGCATCCGCTTGATCTCGGTCTGCGTGATCGCCAGGATCGAGCCGACGATCATCGTGAGCGCGGCGACGCCCCAGATGATCGGCCGCCAGTTCCAGTCGAGGTTGCCCAGGCCCACCCAGAACACCCGCAGCACGGCGCCCACGGCCGCGACGAGCGTGCCGGAGGCCATGAGAGCGGTGATGGGGGTCGGGGCGCCCTGGTAGACGTCCGGCTTCCAGGCGTGGAACGGCGCCGCGCCGATCTTGAACAGCAGGCCCACGCCGAGCAGGGCGAGGCCGATCATCAGCAGCGGGTCGAGCCCCGTGTTCTTCGCCATGGCGGCGTTGATCCCCGGCAGTGAGACGGTGCCCGCGTACCCGTAGATCATCGCGATGCCGTACAGGAAGAACGCCGAGGAGAACGCGCCCAGCAGGAAGTACTTCATGGACGCCTCCTGCGACAGCAGGCGGCGCCGGCGGGCCAGGCCGCACAGCAGGTACAGCGGCAGCGACATGACCTCAAGGGCCACGAACATCGTCAGCAGGTCGTGCGAGGCCGGGAACAGCAGCATGCCGCCGACCGCGAACAGCACCAGCGGGTACACCTCGGTGTGACCGCCGCCGCCCTCCGACTCGGCCTCCTCCTCGTCGGCGCTGCCGGGCACGGCCGCGGCCGAGGCGACGAAGTGACCCTCGTCGTTGATGAGCAGCACGCAGACGAACGACAGGACGAGGATGACGCCCCAGAGGAACAGCGCGGGCCCGTCCACGGCCACCGCGCCCATGGCGGAGGCCGCCGTGGACACCTGGCCGCGCAGCACCTGCACCAGGACCAGCGCGAACGCGCCGAACAGGCTCAGGAGCGTGAGCGGTACGTGCATGGACTTGCGCAGGTAGCGCGGCGCGAATGCTTCGATGAGCACGCCGATGATGGCCGCGCCGAAGACCACGAGCAACGGCGCCAGCGTGCCGTACTCGATGCTCGGCGCTGGGATGGCGTTCACTGGCCTGTCCCCTTCTCAGCGATGGTGGAGGTGGGCACCTTCACATTGGTCAGCGTGTCGTGCACCGCCGGGTTGATGACGTCGAGCAGCGGCTTGGGGAAGAAGCCGAACCCGATGATCAGAGCGACCAGGGGGGCAAGCACCCAGATCTCGCGGGCGTTCAGGTCCTTGAAGACCTTGACCGGCTCGGCCGTCGGCCCGTTCATGACCCGCTGGATCATCCACAGGATGTAGACGGCCGCCAGGATCACGGCCACCGCGGAGACGATCGCGGCCCAGGAGAGCGCGCCCGCGCCGTGCGCCGTGCTCGAGTACGTGCCGATCATGACCATGAACTCGCTGACGAAGGACGACAGGCCCGGCAGCGAGAGACCGGCCAGACCGGCGACCAGGAAGAAGCCGGCCAGCACCGGGGCGACCTTCTGGACGCCTCCGTAGTCCCCGAGGAACGGCGAGCCGCGCCTGGCGATCAGGAACCCGGCGGCCAGGAACAGCGCGCCGGTCGCGAAGCCGTGGTTGACCATGTAGAGGGCCGCGCCGGACTGGGCGACCGAGGACATGGCGAACACGCCGAGCACGATGAAGCCGAAGTGCGAGATCGACGTGTACGCGATGAGGCGCTTCATGTCGGTCTGCCCGATGGCCACGATGGCGCCGTAGATGATGCTGATGACCGCCAGCACGACGATCGGCGTGGTGAACGCCTTGGCCGCGTCGGGGAAGAGCTCCAGGCAGAAGCGCAGCATCCCGAACGTGCCGACCTTGTCGAGCACGCCGACCAGCAGCACGGCGGCGCCGGCCGGAGCCTGCGCGGCCGCGTCCGGCAGCCAGGTGTGCACCGGCCAGAGCGGGGCCTTGATGGCGAAGGCGATGAAGAAGCCGGCGAACAGCCACTTCTGCATGCCCGGGTCGTCGACGGCACCGATGAGATCGGTGAACATGAACGAGCCCTTGTTGGCCACGAAGTAGAGGCCGATGACCGCGACCAGCATGAGCAGGCCGCCGAAGAGCGAGTACAGCAGGAACTTGACGGCCGCGTAGGACCGCTGGGCGCCGCCGTACGAGCCGATCATGAAGTACATCGGGATCAGCATGGCTTCGAAGAAGACGTAGAACAGGAAGATGTCGGTCGCCGCGAAGACGCCGATCATCATCGTCTCCAGTACCAGCAGCAGCGAGAAGTACGTCTTCACCGATCGCTTCGGCGTGATGAGCGTGCCGTCCGCGGTCTTGACGCCGTCGGCGTCGTGCCAGGAGGCCAGCACCACGATCGGCACCAGCACGACCGACAGCGCGATCAGCACCAGGGCGACGCCGTCCACGCCGACCCCGAACTTCACGCCGAAGCTCGGGATCCAGTCGTACTTGGCGATGAACTGGAAGCGCTCGCCGTTCGCCTCGAACCCGGAGGCCATGACGCCCGTCAGGACCAGCACCAGCAGCGAGACCAGCAGCGTGACCTGCTTGGCCAGCTTGTCACTGCCCTTGGGAAGCAGGGCCACCACGATGGCGCCCACCACGGGCACCGCCATGAGTATCGGAAGCCAGGGTGACATCAGATGTTCCCAACGAGGAGCAGGGCGCCGGTCAGCAGGGCGGCACCGATCAGGATGGACAACGCGTACGTTCTGGCGAAGCCCGTCTGGATCCGCCGCAGGCGCCCGGAGCTGCCGCCGATGCCCGCCGCCAGCCCGTTGACCAGACCGTCGACGCCGCGGTTGTCGAAGAACACCGCGAGGCGGGTCAGCCACTGGCCGGGGCGCATGAAGAGCGACTCGTTGAGCGCGTCACCGTACAGGTCACGCCGGGCGAACGTGGTGAGGAAGGAGCCGCGCGGCTGCACCGACGGCACCTCGGCCCTGCCGTACCTCATCCAGGCGATGACCACGCCGACCGCGACGAGCGCGAGCGTCGCCAGACCTGGCGTGCTGGCGAACTCGAAGTGCGGCGCGGTCGCCTCGCCGCCCACGGCGGGGCGCAGGAAGGTGTACAGCGTGCCGCCCAGGACCAGCCAGGCGCCGAGGCCCAGCGCGCCGAGCGAGAGGATCATCAGCGGGATGGTCATGACCAGCGGCGACTCGTGCGGGTGCGCGTCGTCGGCCCAGCGCTTCTCGCCGAAGAAGGTCATGAAGACCATCCGCGACATGTAGAAGCCGGTGATGCCGGCGCCCAGCACGGCCAGCCAGCCGAGGATCGGCTGGTGGTGCACCGCGGTCTCGATGATGCCGTCCTTGGTGAAGTAGCCGGACAGCAGCGGGAACCCGATGATCGCCAGGTAGCCGATGAAGAACGTGACGAAGGTGACCGGCATGAACTTGCGCAGCCCGCCGTACTTGCGCATGTCGACTTCGTCGTTCATGCCGTGCATGACGGAACCGGCGCCGAGGAACATGTCGGCCTTGAAGAAGCCGTGCGTGATCAGGTGGCCGATGGCGAAGGCGTAGCCCGCCGGGCCGAGGCCCGCGCCGAGCATCATGTAGCCGATCTGCGACATCGTCGAGCCTGCCAGGCCCTTCTTGATGTCGTCCTTCGCGCAACCGATGATCGCACCGGCGAGCAGCGTGGCCGTGCCGACGATGGTCACGGCGAGCGCGGCCCCCGAGCCCTCGGGGAAGAAGAACGCCCCCGAGCGGACGACCAGGTAGACGCCGGCGGTGACCATGGTCGCCGCGTGGATCAGGGCCGAGACCGGGGTCGGGCCCTCCATGGCGTCGAGCAGCCAGGACTGCAGCGGGAGCTGCGCCGACTTGCCGCAGGCGCCGAGCAGCAGGAGCAGGCCGATGGCCAGCGTGGTGCCGCTCTCCGCGCCGTTGAGCTGGGCGCCGAGGTCCTTGAAGGCCAGGGTGCCGAACGAGGTCCAGATGACGAACATGCCGACCAGCAGGCCGAAGTCGCCGACGCGGTTGACGACGAACGCCTTCTTCGCCGCGACCGCCGCCGACGGCTTGAACTGCCAGAACCCGATCAGCAGGTACGAGGCCAGGCCGACGCCCTCCCAGCCGATGAACAGGCCCACGTAGTTGTCGGCCAGCACCAGCAGGAGCATCGCGGCCACGAACAGGTTCAGGTACGCGAAGAACCTGCGCCGGTGCTCGTCATGGGCCATGTAGCCGACGGAGTAGATGTGGATCAGCGATCCGACACCCGTGATCAGCAGCGCGAAACTGATCGACAGCGGGTCGATGAGGAGCCCCATGTCGACCATGCCAGGAATGAACTCATAAAGATGGACGGCACGTCGGCGCTCCTCCTCTCCGAACCCGATCAGCTCGAAGAACGCCAGCACCGCCACGACGAACGAGGCGAGGGACATGGCCACGCCCAGCAGATGGCCCCAGCGGTTGGTGAGACGGCCGGACACCAGCAGGATGAGCGCCCCCACGAGCGGGAACGCGATCATCAGCCAGGCGCTGCCGATCACTCCACCGGTGTGCTGGGCGATCTCAGCGATATGAGATTCCACCAGTCACCTCTAGTACTTCAGCAGGTTGGCGTCGTCGACCGACGCAGACCTGCGGGTTCGGAAAATCGTCACGATGATGGCCAGGCCGACCACGACCTCGGCAGCGGCCACCACCATCACGAAGAACGCGATGATCTGGCCTTCCAGGTTGCCGACCTGCCTGGAGAAAGTGACGAAGGCGAGGTTGCAGGCGTTGAGCATCAGCTCCACGCACATGAACACCACGATCGCGTTACGCCTGATCAGCACGCCCATTGCGCCGATGGCGAAGAGCAGGCCGGACAGTACGAGGTAGTGCGTCGTCATTTGGTCACCTCGTTAGTGGACTCTTCCGCGTCCTCTTCGGCCGTGTGCTTGATGGCCTCGGCGAGCTTGGGGTCCTGGGGCAGGTGACCGTGCTCGACGTCGTAACGCGCGATGTAGCGGTTGACCGAGCGCTCAGCGACCGACCCGTCCGGCAGCAGCGCCGGCATGTCGATGGCGTTGTTCCTGGCGTACGTGCCAGGGCCGGGCAGCGGCGAGGGCTGGTCGCCGAGGAACCTGGCGCGGGACAGGTCCTTCTGCGTGACCTTCTCGGTCAGCTTCTCGCGGTGCGCCAGCACCATCGCGCCCAGCGCCGCCGTGATCAGCAGCGCCGAGGTGATCTCGAACGCGAAGACGTACTTGGTGAACAACAGCAGCGCGATCGAGCGGATGTAGCCGCCCGACGCCGTGGCCTGCGCGAGCCCCGCCTCACTGGCGAACATCGAGTTGCCGACGGCCAGGACGATCAGCACCAGGAAGCCGAGCCCGGCGATCGTGGCCCAGAAGCGCTGGCCCTTGAGCGTCTCGACGAAGGAGTCGGAGGAGTCGACGCCGACCAGCATGAGCACGAACAGGAACAGCATCATGATGGCGCCGGTGTAGACGATGATCTGCACCGCGGCCAGGAAGGGCGCGTCCTGCACGGCGTACAGGACGGCCAGGCAGAGCATCACGGTGCCGAGCATCAGCGCCGAGTACACGGCCTTCCTGTTGAAGACCATGCCGAGCGCGGCGCCGACGGACACGACGGCGAGCACCCAGAAAGTGATGGTCTCACCCATTGGTCCGCCCCAGCCGGTAGTAGTCCTCTTCGGTCTCACCGAGCCGCATGGGGTGCGGCGGCTGCTCCATGCCCGGGGTCAGGGGCGCGAGGAGCATCTCCTTGGTGTAGATGAGGCTCTCGCGGCTGGTGTCGGCGAGCTCGTACTCGTTCGTCATGGTGAGCGCGCGAGTCGGGCAGGCCTCGATGCACAGGCCGCAGAGGATGCACCGCAGATAGTTGATCTGGTACGTGCGCCCGTAGCGCTCACCCGGGGAGAAGCGCTCTCCCTCGGAGTTGTCCGCACCCTCGACGAAGATCGCGTCGGCCGGACACGCCCAGGCGCACAGCTCGCACCCGACGCACTTCTCCAGCCCGTCAGGCCAGCGGTTGAGCTGGTGACGCCCGTGGAATCGAGGCGCGGTCGGCCTCTTCTCCTCCGGGTAGTTCGTCGTGACGGGCTTCTTGAACATCGTGTGGAAGGTGACCCCGAAGCCCTTGACGGGGTTCAGCCAATCAGTTAGTCCCACTGGGAATCTCCTTGTGCTGCACCCCGTGGTAGTGCGGCAGATCGAGTGGCGGCACAGGGAAGCCGCCGGCCGCCGGCTCGTTTGACAGTTCCTCGAACTCGGCCTCGACCTGCGCCTTCTTGGCCTCCTTGCGCCGCTGGTTGACGGTGTCGAACCGCATCCAGATGGCCAGCGCTCCGACCACGATCACCGCGCCGAGTCCGATGCCGAGCGTCTTGTTGCCCTCGTTGACCACCACGTTGCGCACCGCGGCCACCAGCATGATCCAGGCCAGGTTGACCGGGATCAGGACCTTCCAGCCCAGCGACATGAGCTGGTCGTAGCGCACTCGCGGCAGCGACGCGCGCACCCACACGATGAAGCAGAAGGTCAGCACGAACTTGATGAAGAACCACAGGACCGGCCAATAGCCCTGGTTCGCGCCGTCCCACCACGAGATCGGGACCGGCGCCCGCCAGCCGCCCAGGAACAACGTCACGGCGATGCCCGAGGCGGTGAAGGTGTGCAGGTACTCGCCCATCATGATCAGGGCGAACTTCAGCGAGGAGGAGTATTCGGTCTGGAAGCCGCCGACCAGCTCGCCCTCGCCCTCGGGCAGGTCGAACGGGATGCGCGCGGCCTCGCCGAACATGCAGATCACGTAGATCAGGAACGACGGGATCAGCAGCACCACGTACCAGGTCTGCTCCTGCGCCTTGACGATCTCCGACGTGGACAGCGTCCCGGCGAACAGGAATATCGCCACGAACGACAACCCCATCGCGATCTCGTACGAGACCACCTGAGCCGCCGACCGCAGACCACCCAGCAACGCGTACGGGGACCGCGACGACCACCCGGCCAGCACGACCCCGTAGACCGAGACCGCGCCCATGGCCAGCATGAACAGCACGGCCACCGGCAGGTCCACCAGCTGCAGCGGGGTCTGCACCCCGAACATGTTCACCATCGGCCCGATCGGCACGATGGAGAAGGCCAGGAACGCCGGCACCACCATGATCACCGGTGCCATCAGGTAGAGCACCTTGTCCACGGTCCGCGGGAACAGGTCCTCCTTCAGCCCCATCTTCAGGCCGTCGGCCACGGACTGCAGCAGGCCGAACTTACCGGCCCTGTTGGGCCCGTAGCGGTTCTGCATCCGCGAGATCAGCTTCCGTTCGAACCAGACGCCGAACAGCACGCCCAGCATCAGGAAGACGAACAGCAGCACGGCCTTGATGATGGTGATCCACAGCGGATCCTTGCCGAAGTCGGCAAGGGTCGGATCGGCCGCGAGAACGTGAATCATGAGGCGCTCCCGATCGTGACGATGTCGCCGGCCACCGCACGCAGGTCGCGCGTGACCGAGCAGCCGCCGGAGTTCGACGGCACCCAGACCACGCGGTCCGGCAGATCCGCGACGCGCACCGGCAGCGTGACATTGCCGCCGACGAGGAGCTTGTCACCGTCGGCGACGCCCAGCTCGGCGGCCGTGCTCTCGGAGACCAGCGCTTCGGAGTCGCGGGCGGTGCCCGCGAGGTACGGCTCGCCGTCCTGCAGCCTGCCCTCGTCGAGCAGCAGGTGCCAGGTCGCCAGCAGCGCCTCGCCGGTCGCCGGGGCGACCTGGGCGCGGGTGGCGGTGTGCGGAGCCGTGACGCGGCTGCCGCGCCAGGCGCCGATGCTGGACAGCTCGCGCCGGGCGGACTTCGCGTCCGGCAGGCCCAGGTGGACGTCCATCCGGTCGGCCAGGTTGCCGATCACGGCCAGGTCGGAGAGCAGGCCGGGCACCTTGAGCGGGGCCTCGAACGAGCGGCCCCGGCCCTCCCAGTTGACGAACGTGCCGCTCTTCTCCTGGACGGTGGCGACGGGCAGGACCACGTCGGCGCGGTCGGTGACGGCGCTGGCGCGGATCTCCAGGCTGACGATGAACGGCGTGTGCTCCAGCGCCTCCAGCGCCGCCGCCGGGTCGGCCAGGTCGTAGGGGTCGACACCCGCCACGACCAGCGCCTCCAGCTCGCCGTCGCGGGCGGCGGCGAGGATGCCCGCCGTGTCGCGGCCGGGCGTGGCGGGCAGCGAGGCCACGTTCCACACCCTGGCGACCTCGGCCCTGGCGCTCTCGTCGTCGACCGGTCGGCCGATCGGCAGCAGGTTGGGCAGCGCGCCGGCCTCGACCGCGCCGCGCTCGCCCGCCCTGCGGGGAATCCAGGCCAGCCTGGCGTCCGAGGCGGCGGCGAGGCGTACGAGGGCGGACAGAGCGCCGGGCACGGTGGCCAGGCGCTCGCCGGCGAGCACGATCGTGCCCTCGGCCAGCGTTCCGACCAGGTCGCCTATCGCGTCGGCCTCGGCCCCGGGAGCGGTGCGGATGAGCGTGGCGCCCATCTTGGCCTGCCCGGGAGAGGCGAACGGCGCGACCGCGGTGACCTTGAGCCCCTTCTTCATCCACGCCTTGCGCAGACGCAGGAAGACGATCGGCGACTCCTCCTCGGGCTCGAACCCGACGAGCAGCACGTGCGAGGCGTTCTCAAGATCGGCGTAGCTGATCTCGATGCCCTTGCCGGCCACCGCGTGCGCCAGGAACTGCGCCTCCTCGGCGGAGTGCGGCCTGGCGCGGAAGTCGATGTCGTTGGTGCCCAGCGCGAGCCTGGCGAACTTGGCGTAGGCGTAGGAGTCCTCGACCGTGGCCCGGCCGCCGACCAGCACGCCGGCCTTGCCGCGGGCCCTGGCGAGACCTTCAGCGGCCGCCATCAGCGCCTCGGGCCACGAGGCGGGCACGAGCACGCCCTCCTCGTTGCGGACCAGCGGCGTCTTGAGGCGGTCGGGCTGCGTGGCGTAGGCGAACGCCCAGCGGCCCTTGTCGCAGTTCCACTCCTCGTTCACCTGCGGGTCGTTGCCCGCCAGGCGGCGGGTGACCCGGCCACGCCGGTGGTCGGTGCGCAGGGCGCAGCCGCCGGCGCAGTGCTCGCACGAGCTGGGCGTGGAGACCAGGTCGAACGGGCGGGCCCGGAACCGGTAGGCGGCGCCGGTGAGCGCGCCGACCGGGCAGATCTGCACCGTGTTGCCGGAGAAGTAGGAGTTGAACGGCTTGCCGTCGGCCGTGCGCACCTGCTCCTTGGCCCCGCGCTCGAAGAACTCGATGAGCGGGTCGCCGGCGATCTGGTCGGAGAAGCGGATGCAGCGCGCGCACTGGACGCAACGCTCACGGTCGAGCAGCACCGCCGTGGACAGCGGCAGCGGCTTGGGGAAGGTCCGCTTCTGCTCCTGGAACCGGGACTCGCCCTGGCCGTTGGACATGGCCTGGTTCTGCAGGGGGCACTCGCCGCCCTTGTCGCAGACCGGGCAGTCCAGCGGGTGGTTCATCAGCAGCAGCTCCATGGCCCCGCGCTGCGCCTTCTCGGCGACCGGCGAGGTGAGCTGGGTCTGCACGACCATGCCCTCGCCGACCTCGATCGCGCACGACGGCTGCGGCTTGGGGAAGCCGCGGCCGTTGCCCGCGTCGGGGATGTCGACCAGGCACTGGCGGCAGTTGGCCGCCGGGTCGAGCAGCGGATGGTCGCAGAACCTGGGGATCTGGATGCCCAGGAGCTCGGCGGCCCTGATGATCAGAGTGCCCTTGGGGACACTGACCTGGAACCCGTCGATCGTGAGGGTCACCAGGTTCGTTTCTGTCTCTACGACGGTCACTGCTCACCCCAGAGAGTGGACTTCTTCGGGTCGAACGGGCAGCCGCCGATCTCGAAGTGCTTGAGGTACTCCTCGCGGAAGTACTTCACCGAGGAGTGGATCGGGCTGGTCGCACCGTCGCCCAGCGCGCAGAACGAGCGGCCCAGGATGTTGTCCGCGATGTCGGTGATCGTGGACAGGTCGTCCTCGCTCCCCTGGCCCTTCTCCAGGCGCTTGAGCACCTGCTTGAGCCAGTACGTGCCCTCGCGGCACGGTGTGCACTTGCCGCACGACTCGTGGGCGTAGAACTCGGTCCAGCGCAGCACCGTGCGGACCACGCAGGTGGTCTCGTCGAAGATCTGCAGCGCCCGGGTGCCGAGCATCGAGCCCTTCGCGCCGACCGCCTCGAAGTCGAGCGGCACGTCGAGGTGCTCGTCGGTGAAGATCGGCGTGGAGGAGCCGCCGGGGGTCCAGAACTTGATCTGGTGCCCTTCGCGGATCCCGCCCGCCATGTCGAGCAGCTCGCGCAGCGTGATGCCGAGCGGGGCCTCGTACTGGCCGGGCCTCGTGACGTGGCCGCTCAGGGAGAAGATGCCGAAGCCCTTGGACTTCTCGGTGCCCATCCCGGCGAACCACTCGGCGCCGTTCCCGATGATCGAGGGAACACTGGCGATGGACTCCACGTTGTTCACGACAGTAGGCGAGGCGTACAGGCCCGCCACGGCCGGGAACGGAGGCTTGAGCCGCGGTTGACCTCTGAAGCCTTCCAGCGAGTCGAGCAGCGCCGTCTCCTCGCCGCAGATGTACGCGCCAGCGCCGCTGTGCACGACCAGCTCAAGGTCGTAGCCGGAGCCGAAGATGTCGGCGCCGAGATAACCCTTCTCGTACGCCTCCCGCACGGCCGCGTGCAGCCGCCGGATCACGTGCAGCACCTCGCCGCGCACGTAGATGAAGGCGTGGTTGGCCCGGATCGCGTAGGCCGTGATGATGATGCCCTCGACCAGCGCGTGCGGGTTGGCCATCATGAGCGGGATGTCCTTGCAGGTGCCCGGCTCCGACTCGTCGGCGTTGACGACGAGATAGTGCGGCTTGCCGTCACCCTGGGGGATGAATCCCCACTTCATGCCGGTCGGGAAGCCCGCGCCGCCGCGGCCGCGCAGGCCGGAGTCCTTGACGGCCTGGATGACCGCGTCGGCGTCCATGCCCAGCGCCTTCTTGGCCGCGTCGTAGGGGCCGTAGCCGTCGAGCGTGAAGGAGTTGGCCTGGTCCCAGTTCGCGGTCAGGACCGGTGTCAAAGTGGTGCTCATGCCTCGGGGGCCTTCCATCCGTTCGCCTTGGCGACCTTCAGGCCCTCCAGCGAGGGGCCGGCGGCCGACGGACCGTCGCCCGCCAGGTCGTCGGGCAGCCCCGAGAGCACGCGCGAGGCCTCCTTGAAGGTGCACAGCTTCTTCGGGCCGCGCGTCGGCCGCACGTCCTTGCCGTCACGCAGGTCGTCCACGAGCTGCTTGGCCGAGGCGGGCGTCTGGTTGTCGAAGAACTCCCAGTTGACCATCATGACCGGGGCGAAGTCGCAGGCCGCGTTGCACTCCAGGCGCTCCAGCGAGACCTTGCCGTCGGAGGTGGTCTCCTCGTGGCCGACGCCGACGTGCTCGGACAGCTCGTCCCAGATCTCGTCGCCGCCCATGACGGCGCAGAGCGCGTTGATGCAGACGCCCACGTGGTAGTCGCCCGCGGGCCTGCGCTTGTACATCGTGTAGAACGTCGCCACGCCCGTGACCTCGGCCTTGCTCAGGCCCAGCAGCTCGGCACAGAACTCCTGGCCGTCGTCGGAGACGTAGCCGTCCTCCGACTGCACCAGGTGCAGCAGGGGCAGCAGCGCCGACCGCGTCTTCGGGTAGCGCCCGATGATCTCCTTGGCGTCTCGTTCCAGACGCTCCCGGATATCCGGCGAGTAGGTCACGAGTCCTCCTCCGTCGGACACGTGACTAGCGTGCTGTGTCCCATAGTTCCCTCGCTGCGCTCGTTCACCTGTCCACACCTCCCATGACGGGGTCGATAGAAGCCACCGCGGCGATGACGTCGGCGATCTGGCCGCCCTCCGCCATCGCGGGGAAGCCCTGCAGGTTGCAGAAGGACGGCTCGCGGAAGTGCACGCGGTAGGGGCGGGTGCCGCCGTCGCTGACCACGTGCGCGCCGAGCTCGCCCTTGGGCGACTCGATGCTGGCGTACGCCTGCCCGGCCGGCACCCTGAAGCCCTCGGTCACCAGCTTGAAGTGGTGGATGAGGGCCTCCATGGAGCTGCCCATGATGTGGGCGATGTGGTCGGGCGAGTTGCCGAACCCGTCGGGGCCGAGCGCGAGCTGCGCGGGCCAGCCGATCTTCTTGTCCTCGATCATCACCGGGTCGCCCTTGAGCGGACCGGCGATGCGGTCCAGAGCCTGCTCGATGATCTTGAGGGACTCCTCCATCTCCCTCATGCGCACGAGATAGCGCGAGTAGACGTCACAGCCACGCTCGGTGGCGACGTCGAACTCGTAGGTCTCGTAGCCGCAGTAGGGCTGCGACTTGCGCAGGTCCCATGGCAGGCCGGCGGCGCGCAGGATCGGGCCGGTGATGCCCAGCGCCATGCAGCCGGTCAGGTCGAGGTAGGCCACGTCCCTGGTGCGGCGCACGTAGACGGGGTTCTCGTCGAGGAGCTTGCGGATGTCCTTGATGCGCTTGGGCATCTCCTTGAGGAACTCGCCGACCTTGTCGACCGCGCCCGCGGGCAGGTCGACGCTCACGCCGCCCGGCCTGATGTAGGCGTGGTTCATGCGCAGGCCGGTGATGTACTCGAACAGGTCCATGATCATTTCACGATCGCGGTACCCGAAGAGGAACGGCGTGGTCGCGCCCAGCTCCATGCCGAACGTGCCCATCGCGACCAGGTGCGAGGCGATGCGGTTGAGCTCCATCATCATCACGCGGATGGCCTGCGCCCTGTCGGGCACGCGGTCCTCGATGCCGAGCAGCTTCTCCACGCCCATGCAGTAGGCGGTCTCGTTGAAGATCGGCGAGAGGTAGTCCATGCGGGTCACGAACGTGGTCCCCTGGGTCCACGTCCGGTATTCCATGTTCTTCTCGATGCCGGTGTGCAGGTAGCCGATGACGCCGCGCGCCTCGGTGACCGTCTCACCGTCGAGGGTCAGGACCAGGCGGAGCACGCCGTGGGTGGACGGGTGCTGCGGGCCCATGTTGACGACCAGGCGCTCCTCTTCGGAGTCACGCACGCCGGTGACGACGTCGTCCCAGTCGGCGCCGGTGACCGAGTAGACCTTGCCCTCGGTCGCCTCCTCATAAGCGGTGCTCATGAGTAGGACCTCCTCTCGTCGGGCGCAGGGATGGTCGCGCCCCGGTATTCGACCGGGATGCCGCCGAGCGGGTAGTCCTTGCGCTGGGGGTGGCCGTCCCAGTCGTCCGGCATCATGATCCGGGTGAGCGCGGGATGGCCGTCGAAGATGATGCCGAAGAAGTCGTACGTCTCGCGCTCATGCCAGTCGTGACCAGGGTAAACGCCGACGGTGGATGGAATGTGCGGGTCGGCGTCAGGTGCGCTCGCCTCGACGCGGACGCGCCGGTTGTGGGTGATCGAGCACAGGTGGATGACCGCGTGCAGCTCCTCGCCCGCCAGGTGCGGGTAGTGGACGCCCGACACGCCGAGCGAGAGCTCGAAGCGCAGCGCCGGGTCGTCGCGCAGCTTCTGGCACACCTCGACCAGGCGCTCGCGCTTGACGTGCAGCGTGAGCTCGCCGCGGTCCACGACCACGCGGTCGATCGCGTCGTCGAGCGCGAGGGTGTCGACGAGCTCGTCGAAGTAGCCGCCGAACGGGCGGGGCGTCGAGAGCTGGGGCGCCCGGCGTACGACGAGGCCGCCGTAGCCGGAGGTGTCGCCCGTGTCCTGCGCGCCGAACATGCCGCGCCTGGCGACGGGCGGCTCCGGCACCGCCGGGACCGCGACCTCGGGGGTCTCCCCGCTGTCCGGGCTCCCTGGGAGGTTGTCGGGCGAGGTCACTTCGCGGCCCCCTGGTCGATCAGCGGCAGCGTGCGCAGCGCCTGCAGCTCGAGGTCCTCGATCTGCTTGGCCCGGTGCGCGCCGAACTTCATGTTCTGGATCTTGTCGTGCAGCTTCACGATCGCGTCGATGAGCATCTCGGGCCGCGGCGGGCAGCCGGGCAGGTAGACGTCCACCGGCACGATGTGGTCGACGCCCTGCACGATCGCGTAGTTGTTGAACATGCCGCCGCTGGAGGCGCACACGCCCATGGAGATGACCCACTTGGGCTCGGCCATCTGGTCGTAGATCTGGCGCAGGACGGGAGCCATCTTCTGCGAGACGCGCCCGGCGACGATCATGAGGTCGGCCTGGCGGGGAGACGCCGAAGCGCGCTCCATACCGAAGCGCGCCAGGTCGTAGTGGGGGCCACCGGTGGCCATCAGCTCGATGGCGCAACACGCGAGGCCGAACGTGGCCGGCCACACGGAGTTCTTGCGTGCCCATCCTGCGGCCGCCTCGACCGTGCTGAGGATGAACCCGCTGGGGAGTTTCTCTTCAATTCCCATTTTCAGTCCCAGTCCAGACCCTTGCGGCGCCACACGTACGCGTAGGCGACGAGCACGGTGGCGATGAACAGCAGCATCTCTACGAGCGCGAACAGCCCGAGGCCGGAGGACAGCACCTGCCCGGCGTCGTTCGTCTCCGGTGCGAAGGAGACCGCCCACGGGTAAAGGAAGATGATCTCGATGTCGAACACGATGAAGAGCATCGCGGTGATCATGTATTTGAGCGGGAACCGTCCGCCACCGATCGGCTGGGGCGTCGGCTCGATGCCGCATTCGTAGGCGTCAAGCTTGGCGCGGTTCCAGCGCTTGGGACCGGTGAAGGGGGCGATGGCGACCGAGAAGACCGCGAAGCCCCCCGCGAGAACGGCGAGCACCAGGATGGGCACGTAAAGGTCCATCGCTACGCCTCCTCTGGAGTCGCCGCGCGCGCGGGCGCGCAGCTTGATCTGTGGATTCTGGGATTCATGCTGGTGGGGCGACCTTTGAGAGTGCGTTAATGATCATGTCCGACGCATCGCCTCGCCGGTCGGTGAGATTACCAAGGAGTTTGAGCGCAAAGCGCATCAGCCTCGGGTGAGGCAACCCGTGCCTTGTCCCGAAGCTCATCACACCCGGCTTCCCAATTGCCTCGACGAACAACCTGCCGAGCGTGAAGTAACCGCCGTAGGCGTCTTTCAGGACACTGGGGTAGGTCCGCAGGATCCGCTCGCGCTGGGCGGGAGTGGTGTCCTTCAGGGCCTTCGCGATGATCTCGGCGGCGATCTCGCCGGTCTCCATGGCGTAGGCGATGCCCTCGCCGTTGAACGGGTTGATCGACCCGCCGGAGTCCCCCACGAGCACCAGGCCGCGTGTGTAGTGCGGCTGCCTGTTGAAGGCCATCGGGAGCGCGGCGCCGCGGATGGGCGCCGTCATGTTCTCCTCGGTGAAGCCCCAGTCGGCCGGCATCGACCGGCACCAGCGGCGCAGCAGGTCGCGGTAGTCGATGTTCTTGAACTGGTCGCTGGTGTTGAGCAGCCCGAGCCCGACGTTGGAGGTGCCGTCGCCGACGCCGAAGACCCAGCCGTAGCCGGGCAGCAGCGTGTCGCCGTCCCACAGCTCCAGCCATGTCTCCAGGTAGTCGTCGTCGTGGCGGGGACTCTCGAAGTAGGTCCGCACGGCCACGCCCATCGGGCGGTCTTCCCGCTTGTGCAGGCCCATGCCCAGGGCCAGCCGGGTGCTGTTGCCGTCGGCCGCCACCACGACGCGGGCGCGGTATTCGCGGCCGTCCTTGGTCGTCACGCCGACGATGTGGCCGCTGCGGTCGTCGAGGACGGGCCCGGTGACGGTCACGCCCTCCATGAGGCGGGCGCCGTTCTTGACGGCGGTGGCGGCGACGATCTGGTCGAAGTCCTGGCGGGTGCGCACGAGCCCGAAGTCGGGGAAGCGCTCCAGCTGCGGCCAGTCGAGCTCGAAACGCAGGCCGCCGCCGACGACGCGCAGGCCCTTGTTCCTGACCCAGCCGGGCGCGTCGATGTCCACGGCCATGTTCTGGAGCTGCTTGACCGCCCTGGGGGTCAGGCCGTCGCCGCAGACCTTCTCGCGGGGGAACCTGGTCTTCTCCAGGAGCAGCACGTCGAGGCCGGCCTGCGCGAGGTGAAAAGCGGTCGTCGAACCGGCGGGACCGGCGCCGACGACGATGACGTCGGCGTCATTTTCGATCATGGTCGCGCCCGCTTCGCCGATCGGCGGCTTCCGCGTCGCTGTCTCGTGGCGAGCTCCTGCGCTTGCGCTGTGGCTCTTGGCACGGTCACTGGACTGTCCTGTCCTACACGCTCGAAGGCCTCGGGGTGTGGCGCCTTCGTTCCTTTGTGAACCCCTTCACAAACTTGTCGGCCCGCAGTCTACTGCTTTTCCTGTACATAGTGGCAGTCGGGGTGCTGTTCTGTGATCCAAGTGGAGGGCGTGTCGCCTGGGGCCTCGACGTCATGATCGTCACGCTAGCAGCCGCTCCCGCGAGGGCTCCTGCGCGCCCTGGAACGCCCGTCCCGCAGCGCCCGATCTCTTCGCCGGGCCGGGGATTATTACCTCGAGAACTCGACCGGAAATGACAGCCGAAAATCCGGGAAATCGAGCGGACGCGCCCGCGAGGGCCTTCGCGGGTGAATAGTGAAATTGCACTGCGTACATCGGAGCCCGATCCGCCCGCCATCAGCCTCAGGCGGGCTTGAATGCCCGGTGCATGGCGACGATCCCCATCGTGAGATTGCGCCAGGCGACACGTTCCCAGCCCGATTCCTGGATGATCCGCGCCAGCGTCGGCTGGTCGGGCCAGTCCCTGATCGACTCGGCCAGGTATTCGTAGGAGTCGTCGTTGGAGCCGAACACCTTCGCCACCTTCGGCAGCAGCCGCATCAGATATTCGCGGTAGATCATGTCGAACGCGCCGAACGTCACATGCGAGAACTCCAGGATCACCAGACGCCCGCCCGGCCTGGTCACCCGCAGCATCTCCCGCAGCGCCTGCGCGGTGTCGTGCACATTGCGCAGCGCCACCGAGATCGTCACCGCGTCGAAAGCGTCGTCGGCGAACGGCAGCCGCAACGCGTCACCCGCGATGAACGGCACGCCCTCGCCGGTCAGCGCGTTGCCGCCGTGCCGTCGCACGCCGGTGCGCAGCATGCCGAGCGAGAAGTCGGAGGCGATCGCCCGCGCGCCCAGCGAGGTGAAGGCGTCGGTGGACGTGCCGGTGCCCGCCCCCAGGTCAAGGACGATCTCCCCAGGACCCGCGTCGACGGCGGCGGCCACCGCCTTGCGCCAGAGCCTGACCTGCCCGAGGGAGATCACATCGTTGACCACGTCGTAGCGCCGGGCGGTGCGATCGAACATCGCGGCGACCTCGCCCGGCTGTTTGTCCAATTGAGCGCGCGTCATGCCCCCAGCCTATGGCTATCAGGACAATCAACGGAAAGTAGCCGCGAGACTACTTAACGTCTGCTAGAAATTGGCGAATGCTTGCCCGTGTCGCCCTTGCGGCGATCATCGCTTCGGCCCCTGCTTCCGCGCATTCCCGCGTGGTTTCGGCCGACCCGGTCGACAGCACCCCTCATGTCCTCGACGGCATCGTCAACGCCATCACCCTCGTCGGCCGCACCGTCGTCGTCGGCGGCTCGTTCACCGAAGTGGCCGACGCCGGCCGGAGCACCGTCTACCGGCGCGACAACCTGTTCGCGTACGACGTCGTGACCGGCCGCGTGCTGCCGGGCTTCCGGCCCGGCGTGGCCGGACCGGTCTACGGCCTGGCCGCCGGCGACCGCGGCACCGTCTACGTCGGCGGCGAGTTCCCCGGCGTCAACAACCTGCGCTCCAGAGCGCTGGCCAGGCTCAGCCTGGCCGACGGCTCATTGGTGCCCGGCTTCGAGCCGCGCATCGGCGGCGGCATGGTGACCGCGCTGGCCAGGCAGGGGACGCGGCTCTACGTCGGCGGCGACTTCATCAGCCCGGGCACCGCGCTGACCAGGCTCGACGCGGCCACGGGCGCGCCCGACCGGGACTTCGCGATCGCCCCGGGAGACCCGCTGACAGCCAGGGTCAAGGTCTACGCGCTCGCGCTCTCCCGCGACCGGCTCGCGGTGGACGGCACGTTCACCACGCTCGGCGGCCACTCCCGGCCCCAGCTCGGGCTGATCAACGTCGGCGGCCGGGTCGCGCGGGTCGCCCCCTGGCGCACGGAGGCGTACGCGCGCAGGTGCATGAGCAACTTCCCCTCGTACGTACGCGGCCTGGACTTCTCGCCCGACGGCCGCTACTTCGCGGTCGTCACCACCGGGGGCCCCAGGGGCGGGATGTGCGACACGGCCGCCAGGTTCGAGACCTACGCCAAGGGCTCGGCCATCAGGCCCACCTGGGTCAACAGCACCGGCGGCGACTCGCTCTACGCGGTCTCGGTGACGGGGGCGGCGGTCTATGTCGGCGGCCACCTGCGCTGGCTCGACAATCCGCAGGGCCGCGACTCCGCAGGCCCGGGAGCCGTGTCACGCCCGGGCATCGGCGCCATTCATCCCGGCACCGGAAAGGCCCTGACTTGGAATCCCACGCGAGAGCGCGGGATCGGGGTGAAGGCGTTTTTCGCGCACCCCGGCGGACTACTTGTCGGTAGCGACACAACGAGACTCGGACGGGAGTACCATGCCCGGATTGGCATGTTCCCTCTGCCCTAGTCGTCCTGCGGCTTCGGCCGGTCGATCCTGTCGCTGATACGTGCGCTCATGGCATCGCGCTGCTTGGACAGCAGGACATAGCTGGCTATCCCGCTGATCAAGAAAGAAACCACGATCAGCACCAGCAGGTTTACGGGCCAGAGCAGGTACAGGACACCGAGGGTCACGACGAACAGGCCGATCCGCGACGCGGTGTAAACGAGAACGGGACGCACAGGTCGAGGTTACTCGGACCTGCGCAGCGGTCGCTCTTCGCATCGGTCGCGAGCACTGCTACTGTTCCCAGTCAGGGAGTTTCGTAAAGAAACACCCACGAGAGCCCCAAAGAGGCTCTATCATATAACAATCGGGCAGTCAGCTGATAACAACCCGTGATCTTTGTCGAAAACCACGGATAAATCAGGCTTCGCTCGACACACTGGTTACCTGTCCGCCCGCTGGCAGGAAGCGGGATGCGAGGGGGAGAGATTGGTGGAGAGTAGCAGCGAGCGTCTGCTGACCCCAGGAGAGGTTGCCGCCCTCTTCCGGGTAGACCCAAAGACGGTTACACGCTGGGCTGCGGCAGGCCGCATCAGCAGTATCCGCACCCCCGGAGGGCACCGGCGCTTCCGCGAATCGGAAGTGCACGCCCTTCTCCGAGGCGAGGACGTTCTTACGGCCGACAGGCCAGCAGGTGAGTCCCCGCGCGTCTGACGTTCCGTCTAGTCGGTGATCCTGCGCGGTGGGTCGTTTTACAACGGTCCATCGCAGGATGCAGAGTCTGTATCTACCGCCAGGATCACCGCTGGCGGAACCCACTGTTCGCGTGCTTACCGGCCACACTTCCGTACGGTGAGCACAGGACGGCGCCATCCGCCGACCGTGGCTGGCGCCAGTCCGATCGACGCGGCCAGGCATCCCCCGCCTGTCCTCCGATGCGATCAGCCGCCGCCCGGCCGAGCGCCGGTGCGAGCGATGGGGTCAGGCCTCCCCCTGCTCCGCCTTGAAGGCCAGGAACTCACGCTCCAGCTCGTCGTTCTCCTCTTCCCAGCGCCTGCGGCGCTCCGCGTCCTCCTCCTCGGTCAGCGACTCCGGCAGCCACTGCTCGTAGTCCGGGTCACCAGGCTGCAGCTCCACGTACGCGTTGCCGATCAGACGCCCGTCTTCGCTGGTCAGGCTCTGCGGCACGCGCAGGGTCCCGTCCGCGAGCCGGATGACGTACATCGTGGATCACCTAGATTCCGTAGCGCCGGTTGAAGAACAGCATGACGTCGAGCGCCATCCGCGTGTCGCCCCCGAGCATGTCCACGAGGGCCGGCCGCTGGCGGGAGGCGATGGCGGCGAAGGCGTCGGCGAAGAACTCCTTGCGGCCCAGCCCGCCGGACTGGCGGTGGAAGGACGAGGCCAGCAGCGGCATCGCCGTCTCGTGCAGCCGCGCGAACTCGGGCGAGTCCGAGACCCAGTCCCCGTAGGCCGAGTCGACGTCGTCGATCGCGTGGCCCACCTCGTGCATCATCACGTCGGGCGTGGGTGAGGGGCGGTCACCGACGACGATCTTGCGGTCGCCGTACGCTCCCGCGCAGATGTCCCACGTGGCGCGGCCCGACGGCAGCGGGGCGCCGCGTAAGTAGCCCATGTCGTCGAGGTCGGGGACGCCGCCACTGCCGACGTAGATGCCTTCGAGGCCCGCCGCGAGCTTCTCCTTCAGGCGGTCGGGCAGCCTGGCCAGGCTCTCCACGGCGCGTACGACCTCTATCGGCGGCGGGCCCTGCCAGGCGTCCCACTGGCGGTGCAGGATCGGCTCCAGCTTGCCGCAGTGGCGCAGGCCGTCGCCCCTGGAGGGCACGTCGGGCAGGTTCGGCTGGGCTCTGGGCGGCTTGTCGTCGATCTCGAAGTCGTGCCAGGTGTAGCGGGGGCTCTCGACCACGGCGGCGGACAGCCGCTCGGGGCGGCCGCGCATCTCGAGACCGTCCCACGTGACCTCGCGACCGCCGTCCTGCGCCCGCCGCTCCCCGTGCTCAGGATGGCGGCTCTCGCGGTGCGCGAACAGCGGCTGCTCATCGCCGCCCGGCCAGGCCATCCGCTCGGGCTCGGGCCGTCCGGCACCGGACCGCTCGGGGGCCGGGCGTCCTCTCCAGAGGGACCGTTCGCCGCGGAGCTCGCCCGTGCCAGGCCCGCGGCGGCTCTCGGCACCTTCGCGGCCCCGGCCCAGCCCGCGGGTCTCCTGAGGCTTCTCGCGGGCGATGGACCAGAAGGACCGGTCCGCGTCAGGAGGCGCCTCGCCGCGCCGCGAGAAGAGGTACGACCCGCGCCGCCACCAGCGACCACGCCTATGCCGGCCCTTGTCGTGAGAAAAGGCCATCACACCTCTCAACGCCTGTGGAGCCCCGTGGACACCGCCGCATCGGGTACCACCGTACGACGCCGATCTTCCCCTAGTCACCCGAAATGGGACATCAGGAAGCACGATCACGTCGCGGATGGCTTACAGTTCGGGCATGGCAGGTGTTCTGATCGGCCTGGCGCTGCTGGCCTTCTGGCTTTTCTCACTGTTCGACGTGGTCACCACGCCCGAAGACGAGGTTAGGAACGTACCAAAAGCACTGTGGATGCTGATCGTGGTGCTGATTCCGTTGCTCGGCGGTCTGGTGTGGATGGCGCGTGGCCGCCCGCGGGCCCCGCGCGCGGCGTGGCCCGTTTCCCCGGGTCCGGGCGTGCCGAAGGGGCCGGACGACGACGCCGACTTCCTTCGCGACCTCGACCGGCGCATGCGCGGCGACGATATGAGCTAGTTCACGTCCGCGTAGCCGTGCAGGCCCTGGATGAAGAGGTTGACGCCGATGAGGTTGAACAGGAGGCAGCCGAACGCCACGAGTTGCACGATCGTCGCGGCCTTGCCCCGCCATCCGGCCGTCACCCTGGCGTGCAGGTAGGCGGCGTAGGCCACCCACGTGATGAACGACCAGACCTCCTTCGGGTCCCAGCCCCAATAGCGGCCCCAGGCCCGGTCCGCCCAGAGCGCGCCCGCGATGACCGCGAACGTCCACAGCGGGAAGGCAAGCACGATCGCCCTGTGCGCCACCCGCTCCAGGTCGGCGCGGGCGGGCAGGCGCGACATCCCGTCGCCGCGCAGCAGGTAGAGGATGCCTGACACGCCCGCCAGCGTCAGCAGCCCGGTGGCCAGGATGGCGGCGGTGACGTGGATGGCGATCCAGTACGAGTTCAGGGCCGGTACGACGGGCCCCGCGGCCGTGTAGAAGACCTTGACCGCGAACCCGAGACCGAGCGCGGCCGTCACCATGACGAAGGCGCCCAGGAACCGCACGTTGTGGCGGAGCTGGGTGCCGAGGAACGCGGTCACGGCGGCGAAGCAGATCGCGACCACGAACTCGTACATGTTGCCCCACGGCCACCGGTCCGCGGACAGGCCGCGCGTGGCGATGGCGGCGAGGTTGGCGGCCCAGCCCAGCCAGGCCAGCCCGAGCGCCACCAGCCCGGCCTTGGCCGCCCCGGAGGACCTGCCCGAGCGGACCGGCATCGCGCCGTAGGCGCCCGAGTCGGCCTTCACGGCGAAGTGGACCTCACCCGCGGCGTCCGCCTTCGCGGCCTCCCACGCGGCCATCCCCGCGGCCGCGTCTGCCTCTGGGGCCCCGACGGTGACCGGCACCCGATCGGCCTCGGCCTTGTTGGGCCGAGCCCGGCCGAAGGCCAGCTCGAAAGCGAACGCCACCATGGCGAAGACGTAGAGCAGGACGGCGGCGACGACGAAAAGGTCGCTCAGCTCGGCGAGTTGCTCAGCGGACATCCTTTGCTCCTGCGGATAGAACCTTCACAATGTCGGCGAACTCCTCGGCGAAGCCCGCCGCGGAGCCCTCTGTACGGGTCAGCCCGCCCACCTCGGCCGCCCCCTCCTTGATCCGGACGAAGATCCGGCGACGCCGGATCATGAGCGAGAGCGCGATCGCGACGACGGCGGTGGCCGCGGCCACGAGGGCGGGCAGGCGGCCCGGGTCGTAGGCCGTCTGCAGCGTGATCCACTCCTTGACGCCGGTGAACTCGATCTTGCCCGCGCCTTCCGGCAGGTCCACCGACTGCCCCACGGCCAGCGGCTTCGGCGCCTTGGACGCCATGAGCAGCGGGTGGAGCTTCTTGAGCACCTCGTCCTCGGCCAGCACGTAGACCGACTGCGGCTTGCCCGAGCGCACGCCCAGGTCGCCGGAGAAGGCCCCGAGGATCTGCACCTCGGGGTTGAGCTCGCCGGGGAAGGCGGAGACGTAGCTGCCGTCGGTCAGCGGGACGCTGGTCGGCAGGAACTGCAGCAGGAACCCGAGCTGCGCCGGCTGCGCGTCGGGCGCCTTGACCACGCAGCCCGAGGTCATCGTGGTCTTCTGCTCGATCAGGCACGGCACGGGCCCCTCGAAGGCGACCTGTCCCTTGCCGTCGGTGATCTTGAAGACGGGGGCGTAGCCGTTGCCGATGAGGTAGGTCTGGGTGCCGTCGATCTCGAGCGGGTCGTTGACCTTGAGGTCGTAGTCGCGGGCGGGCGACCCGGGCGAGTCGTTGACCTTGAGACGGGCGGTGTAGTCGAGCACCTGCCCCTTCTTGTCGCCCGTGACCTGGTAGGCGACCTTGAGGTCGGCGAGCTGGAACGAGAACGGCTCCAGCGACTCGGCGGAGACCTGGCTGCCCGGGATGAACCGGTCGTAGGCGGCCACGGTGTTGGCGAACCCGTCGCCCTCGACGACCAGGACGTTGCCCCGGTAGCCGAACAGCGAGCCGGCGCCGATCGCAAGCAGGATGCCGAGCAGCGCGATGTGGAAGAACAGGTTGCCGGTCTCGCGCAGGAAGCCCTTCTCCGCCGACACCCAGCCGTCGCCGGTCACGACGCGGAAGCGCAGCTTGCGCAGCCGCCGCGCGGCCTCCTCGGCGGACAGGCCGCCGTCGAGCGTGGCGGAGTGGGGCAGCCTGGACAGGTTCTTCGGCGCGGCGGGCGGCTTGCGGCGCAGCTCGCGCACGTAGGTCGCGGTGCGGGGGATGATGCAGCCGACCAGCGAGGCGAACAGCAGCAGGTAGACGGCCGCGAACCAGGACGAGGTGAACACCTCGAAGAGCTGCAGCCGGTCGTACCACTCGGCCAGCACCGGGCTCTGCTCGTAGATCTTCGCGACCTTGTCGGGGTCGACGCCGCGCTGCGGCACCAGCGAGCCGGGCACCGAGCCGAGCGCGAGCAGGAAGAGCAGGATCAGCGCCGTCTTCATCGAGGTCAGCGTCCGCCAGCCCCACCGCGCCCAGCCGGTCAGCCCGAGCTTGACGTGCTTGGGGGCCTGGTCCTGCGGCAGCTCCGTGACACTCATCAGATCACCGGCTCGAAGGCGCCGATCAGACCCTGCATGGCCGCGATCATCTCTCCCCAGAGCCCCGACACGAGCAGCACCCCGACGGCCACCATCATGCCGCCGCCGATCCTCGTGATCAGGCGCGAATGCCGGCGGATGGCCCGGAACGTGCGCAACGCCTTGCTGTACGCGAGCGCCGCGCCCACGAAGGGCAGCCCGAGGCCCAGGGCGTACGCGACGGCCAGGAGAGCCCCGCGCCCCGCGCTGCCCTCGTTGAGCCCCAGCGCCAGCACGACGGCCAGGGTCGGCCCGATGCAGGGCGTCCAGCCCAGCCCGAACACCACGCCGAGCAGCGGCGCGCCCGCCAGCCCCGCGGCGGGCAGCCGGTGGATGCGCACGTCGCGCATCAGCCCGGGGACGACGCCCAGGAACGCCAGCCCGAGCAGGATCGTCACCACGCCGAGCACGCGCGTGATGAGGTCGGCGTTGACCAGCATGATCGAGCCGAGCCCGCCGAACAGCGCCCCGCTGAGCACGAACACCAGCCCGAACCCGGCCACGAACAGCGCGGTCCCGAGCACCAGCCGCCCACGTTTGGGATCGGCGCTCATGCCGGTCACGTACGACAGGTAGCCGGGCACCAGCGGCAGCACGCACGGCGACAGGAACGACACCAGCCCGGCGAACACCGCGATCGGTATCGCCAGGAGCAACGAACCCGAGGCGACGACGTCATTCATCGCGGACCTTGGTCACGGCGTTCATCAGGTCGGTGTACTTGACCGCGCCGAGCGCCCTGGCCGCGATCCTGCCCTGCTTGTCGATGATCAGCGTGGACGGGATGGCCGCGGGCGGCACGGTGCCCTGGAAGGCCAGCGCCACCTTGCCCGGCTGGTCGAAGAGGTGCGGGTAGCCGGTCTGCTCCGTGCGCTCGAACGCCAGCGCGTCGGCCTGCCGGTCCTTGAAGTCGACGCCGAGGAACTCCACGCTGCCCTTGGTCTTGGCCGCGACCTCCTTGAGCACCGGCGCCTCGGCCCGGCACGGGCCGCACCACGACGCCCAGAAGTTGAGCACCACGACCTTGCCCTTGTGCGCGGCGAGCGAGGCGGTGGCGCCGTCGAGGGTCGGCCCCTCGATCGCCGGGGCGGCCTTGCGCTCGCCCACGCCGAACACCTGCATCTTCCCGTCGCCCGCGACGAACCGGGTGTCACCCGCCTGGGGTTGACCACTCTGATTGCCCGCGCAGCCCGCGACCAGCACAGCCAGGAGAACGAGGGAGATGGACTTCGCGCGCACGGAGGAAGATCTCCTTGTACTACAACCGGTAGAGCTTGCAACTCTACCGCCGGGGTCGTACGCCCCTGACACTGGGGAGCGATCAGGCCCCGGGGATGGACGGACCGGTCTGCAGCGACCCGGCGGGCTCGCTGTAGCCGATGCTGATCAGGCGGTCGCCGTCGAACGTGAGCGTGGTGAGACTGGCCAGCGCGCACTGCCTGCGCCTGGGGTCGTGCCAGAGCCTGCGGCCCTCGGCGGCACTCCTGATCGCCCAGATCGGGAGCTGGTGGCTGACCAGCACGGTCTCGTGCCCCCGCACCGCGGCCCTGGCCTCGTCGATGATCGAGCGCATGCGCTTGACGATGACCGGGTACGGCTCGCCCCAGGACGGGCGCATCGGGTTCCAGAAATAGCGGTAGTTGCGCGGGTTGCGGAAGACGGCCAGGCCCTGGCCGAGCCTGCGCCCTTCGAGCAGGTTGCCCGCCTCGATCAGGCGGTCGTCCTGGACGATGTCGAGCCCGAGCTTCTCGGCGAGCGGGGCGGAGGTCTCCAGGGCGCGTTCGAGCGGCGAGCTGTACAGGGCGGCGATGTCACGGCCGCCGACAGCCTTGGCGACCGTCTCGGCCATGAGCTGACCCGTCTCGGACAGGTGGTAGCCGGGCAGCCTGCCGTACAGGATGCCCTGGGGGTTGTGCACCTCACCGTGGCGCAAAAGGTGGACGACGGTGGTTTCAGCCATGGTGTGCTTCAGCTTATCCGCTCGGACGCGCCATCCGGCCGTAGCCCGCGACTGTGGGCAATTCGGGCGCGGGTAAAGGGGCCGATGCCGGCGGCCTGCCGCGCCGGCTGCCGGCCGCCGGGGTGATCCTCGGCGGCATCGTCGCCATCGCACTGAGCCGATGCGGGCCTTCAGGAGACCGCCCAGGAGTTTTCCTGCGTCCTGCTCGTCTCCGTCAGCGCCTCGACCAGGGCCCTGATCGCGGGACGGCGGGCGGCGTCCGTCCGCCACACCGCGTAGATGCGGCGGGACTGCCGCGGCAGCAGCGGTACGAGCCGCACGCCCTCCGGCACGCAGTCCCGTCCCAGCCTGGGCACGATCGCGCAGCCCAGGCCCGCGGCCACGAGGGCGAGCTGGGTCGGGTACTCGTCGGCCATGCAGGCGATCACCGGCTCCAGCGAGGCGTTGCGCAGCGTGAACACCAGCCAGTCGTGGCAGACGGTGCCGGGCGACGAGCTGATCCACCGGTCGCCGTTCAGCTCGGCCAGCTCCAGCTCCTTGCGGCCGGCGAGCGGATGCCCCGCGGGCACCGCCACGTCGGCGATGTCGTCGAGCAGCGTGGCCCTGGACAGCCCTTCCGGCATGGCCATGGGCCGGTTGAGCCAGTCCTGGATCACGCCGAGGTCCAGCTCGCCCCTGGCCACGTCGCGCAGCACCCGCTCCGGCTCGCGCTCCATGAGCTGGATCCACAGGTCGGGATGGCGCTTCCTGAGCGTCACGAGGGCGCCGGGCATGAGGCCTCTGGTGGCGGTGGCGAAGGAGGCGACGTTCAGCCGGCCGACGACCTCTCCCCGCAGCGCCTCGAAGTCCGCTTCCGCGGTCTCGACCAGGGCGAGGATCCGCTCGGCGTGCTCGGCGAGCAGCCCTGCGGCGTCCGTCAGGCGTACGCCGCGGCCGTTGCGCTCCACGAGCCTGGCCCCGGTCTCCCGCTCCAGCTTGGCGATCTGCTGGGACACGGCCGACGGGGTGACCATGAGCGCGTCCGCCGCCGCTCCGACCGACCCGTAGACGTGAACTGCGTGAAGGGCCTTCAGCCGGTTCAAGTCCAACATGTAAGCCAGCCTAAATGGTTTAGCGTAGAAAGTCTCGCTTGTGCTCCAATGTGTAGCAGATGAAAATAGATGCATGAGAATCATCAAGGACAAGAAGCAGCAGCAGAGCTCGACGTCGTACCTCAAGTCGCTCGCCGAGCAGGCTCGCGACCAGCGCATTCGCTACCAGAAGCCCGCTCGCTGAGTGAACCCCCGCCACCTCGCCCTCGCCGTCGGCCTCGCGGCCGTCTGGGGCTTCAACTTCGTGGTCATGCAGGTCGGACTGCGGCACTTCCCGCCGCTGCTGTACGCGGGAGCCCGGTTCACCATGGCCGCGTTCCCCGCCCTGCTCTTCGCCGGGCGGCCGGGAGTCCAGTGGCGCTGGGTCGCGGGGGTGGCGGCCACCATCGGCGTCGGCCAGTTCGGCCTGTTGCTCGTGGGCATGCGAGCCGGGATGCCGGCCGGGCTGACCTCTCTCGTCCTGCAGACGCAGGCGTTGTTCACCGTGTTGTTCGCGGTGACGCTGCTCAAGGAGCGGCTCACCGCCCGTCGCGTCCTCGGTCTGGCCGTCGCCTTCTGCGGCCTCACTCTGGTCGCGCTCGACTTCGGGGTGTCGGGACCGCTCGGCGCCTTCGCACTCTGCGTGGCGGCGGCGGCCGCCTGGGGGCTGGGCAACGTGGTCCAGCGCCGGGCCGCGCCGCCCGACTCACTGCGCTTCATGGTGTGGGTGAGCGCCTTCTCCGCGCCCCCGCTCCTGCTCATGTCCTTCCTGCTGGAGGGGATGCCGGTGCTGAGCGCGCCGCCGGAGGGCTGGCTGTCGCTGGTCTACGTGGCCTTCGTCTCCACGCTGGGCGGCTTCGGCGTCTGGGGCTGGCTGCTGCGCCGGTACGACGCCTCGACCGTGGCGCCGTACACGCTGCTCGTACCGGTCTTCGGCATGTCGTCGGCCGCGCTCGTGGCCGGCGAGTCGCTCTCCTTGCCGGAGGTGCTCGCGGCGGCGCTCATCGTCTGCGGCGTGTTGTACGCCGGCTCCAAGCCCCGCCGCGACCCGCTCACCCCAGGACGGCGGCGGCCGCTTTCGCGGCTGCCGGCAGCGCTTCAGCGACGCGGCTGAGCGCCTCGTCGTCGTGCGCGGCCGACAGGAACCACGCCTCGTACGCCGACGGCGGCAGGTAGACGCCCTGGTCGAGCATCGCGTGGAAGAACGCGGTGAACACGGCCGTGTTCTGGCCCTTGGCCTCGGCGAAGTTCGTCACCTCGGCGTCCGTGAAGAAGATCGAGAACAGGTTGCCCGCCCGCTGCAGCCGATGCGGCACCCCTGCCGCGGTGAGCGCCTCGGAGGCGCCCCGGCCCACCGCCAGCGAGGCGGCGTCCACCCGCGCGTAGGCGTCGTCGTCCAGGGCGCGCAGCGTGGCCAGGCCGGCCGCGCACGCCAGCGGGTTACCCGACAGGGTGCCCGCCTGGTAGACCGGGCCTTCGGGGGCGAGGCAGCCCATGACGTCGGCCCGGCCGCCGAAGGCCGCCGCGGGCAGCCCGCCGCCCATGACCTTGCCGAACGTCATCAGGTCCGCCTCGACCGGGTCCAGGCCGTACCAGCCGGACGGGGAGACGCGGAAGCCGGTCAGCACCTCGTCGACGATGAGCAGCGCGCCGTTGGCCGTGCACAGCTCGCGCAGGCGCGCGTTGAAGCCGTCGAGGGGCGGGACGACGCCCATGTTCGCCGGGCACGCCTCGGTGATGACGCACGCGACGTCGGCGGCGGCGAAGGCCTCTTCGACGGCCTCGACGTTGTTGTACGGCAGCACGATCGTGTCCGCGGCCGACGCCCCCGTCACGCCCGGCGTGTCGGGCAGCCCGAACGTCACGACCCCCGACCCCGCCGATGCCAGCAGCGCGTCGACGTGCCCGTGATAGCACCCGGCGAACTTGATCACCTTGGACCGCCCGGTGAAGCCGCGCGCCAGGCGCACCGCGCTCATCGTGGCCTCGGTGCCGGAGCTGACCAGGCGCACCTTCTCGACCGGCGGCACTCTGGAGACGATCTCCTCGGCCAGCTCGACCTCGCCGGGGGTGGCCGTGCCGAAGGAGAACCCGTTGGCCGCCGCGCCGGAGACGGCCTCGACGACGGCGGGGTGGCGGTGCCCGAGGATCATCGGCCCCCAGGAGCAGACCAGATCGACGTAGCGGTTGCCGTCGGCGTCGGTGATGTAGGGGCCCTGGCCGGAGACCATGAAGCGCGGCGTGCCGCCGACCGCGCCGAACGCGCGCACCGGAGAGTTGACGCCTCCGGGCACGACCTGGCGGGCGCGGGCGAACAGGTCCTCGGAGTTCTGTGTACGGCTCACCCGACCCAGGTTAGCCGGGCCACCGACCACCCCTCGGATCGGGCACGAGCCGGGTTGTGGTGGCTGTGTATGCCATCCTCAGTGGTCACCGCCATAGGAGGTCATTGAGATCGGCATGGGCACAACGACGAAGAAGGAGACCGTCGATCTCGCACGTCGCGAGCACGTTGCGCGCATCAAACGGATCCAGGCTCCGGAGAAGCTCGCCGAGCGAGCCCAGCGCGGGGAGTTCGGCGAAGCCTCTGCGGCGCATCGGGCGGCGAGGTCGGTCCGCAAGCGGACCGGCGACTGACATCCCGGTCAGCCGGAGTCATCCGCCGCTCCTGACTCAGTCGGCGAGCCACTCCAGGATGCGCAGCGGGTCGGGCAGCGGCCGGCCGTCGGGCGGGCGGAGCCAGGAGACGGACTGCCCCGTCGGAAGGACGGAGGGCGGCGCGAGCACGTAGCTGTCGCGGCAGTGCCACCGCAGCCCCGGCGTGTCGTCGATGGTCCCGGGATCGCAGTCGAGCTGGCACGTCCACCACTCGTCCTCGTCCTCCGGGTTGCCGCGCGTGGCCACGTAGAACAAGACCCGGTCGCCGTTGGCGGCGACCGGGCCTGAGTGCGCTTGCGCGGCGTCGATCCGGGTGAGTGCGGTCAGCCCCGCGGCGAGCGGTACGTCGAAGACGTCGAACACGCGTCCGGTGGGCAGGATCACGTTGGCCTCGGGATCGGCCTGCCACCAGCGCGTGAGCAGGGCCGCGTCCGTCGTGGCCTGCGTGCGCCAGGCGGGCGAGAGCGGATGGGCGCCGGGGTCGGGACAGCCGACCCGGTCACAGGAGCACGCGCGCGACCCCTGGAGCAGCGGGCAGGCACCGGGCACGACGGGCCACCCCAGGCCGGCGTATTCGAGCACAGAGCCGATTCGTGTCGGCCGTGACCGCTTTCTGGTACGCCGAACCAGTGGTACCCCCACCATGGTTTCTCCCGTCGAGTCCAAGTGCCTGAGGCGATCCCGGCTCCCGGCCGTACGGTGGGCCGCCATCAGCGGCTCATCGCACCTACGCACACGCGGGACACACCAGCACTTGTTATCGCACTCTAACGCACAGGCCTCAGGAGCCGACGGGAAACCCCTTGGTTAGAGCCGTCGCGCCACTTCCGTGGCCCAGTACGTCAGGATCAGGTCCGCCCCCGCGCGCTTGATCGCGATCAGCGACTCGTCGATCATGCGCTCCCGGTCCACCCAGCCGTTGGCCGCGGCGGCCTCGACCATCGCGTACTCGCCGCTCACCTGGTAGGCGGCCACCGGCACGTCCACCTCGGCGCGGAAGCGGGCGATGATGTCGAGATAGGCCAGCGCGGGCTTGACCATGACCGCGTCGGCGCCCTCGGCCAGGTCCAGCCGGACCTCGCGCAGCGCCTCCTCCAGCGGCCCCGCGGGGTCCTGCTGGTGGGTGCTGCGGTCGCCGAACTGCGGCGCGCACTCGGCGGCCTCGCGGAACGGGCCGAAGAAGGCCGAGGCGAATTTGGCGGAGTAGGCCAGGATCGGGATGTTCGCATGGCCGGCCCCGTCGAGGGCCGCGCGGATCGCCCCCACCTGGCCGTCCATCATCCCGCTCGGCGCCACCATCTGCGACCCGGCCTCGGCCTGGGCCACCGCGATCGAGGCGTAGCGCTCCAGCGTGGCGTCGTTGTCCACGTCACCGGACGGCGTCAGGATCCCGCAGTGCCCGTTGTCGGTGAACTCGTCGAGGCAGGTGTCGGCCATCAGCACGATGGAGTCGCCGACCTCGGCGCTCACGTCGCGCAGCGCGACCTGAAGGATCCCGTGGGGGTCGTCGCCCGCCGAGCCCCGCGCGTCCTTGACCGCGGGGATGCCGAACAGCATCAGCCCGCCCACGCCCGCCTCCGCGGCCTCGTGGGCGGCCTTGCGCAGCGAGTCGCGGGTGTGCTGGACGACGCCCGGCATGGAGGCCACCGGCTGCGGCTCGGCGAGGCCTTCCTTCACGAACATCGGCAGGATCAGGTCCGCGGCGTGCAGCCTGGTGCCCGAGACCATCCGCCGCAGGGCGGGACCGCGCCGCAGCCGCCGGGGGCGGGCGACGGGATATTGCGCGCTCATTTGCCTCTCCTCCTGGCGCCCCGGCGGTTCTGTGAGGGCCTGCGCGGGGTGTCGCCCGCGGCCAGGGCCGCCTGGCGCTGCTTGGCACCGTACTCGGCCACCGCGGCGGCCAAGGCGGATGCGGATGGCTTGTCGGCCATGACGTCGACCCGGAGGCCGAACTCCTCGGCCGTCTTGGCCGTCTGCGGCCCGATGACCGCGATCACGGTGACGTTGTGCGGCTTGCCGGCGATGCCCACGAGATTGCGCACGGTGGAGGAGGAGGTGAAGAGCACGGCGTCGAAGCCGCCGCCCTTGATCGCCTCGCGGGTGGGCGCGGGTGGCGGCGCGGCCCGCACGGTGCGGTAGGCCGTCACGTCGTCGCACTCCCAGCCCAGCTCGGTGAGCCCGGCCACCAGCGTGTCGGTGGAGATGTCGGCCCGGGGCAGCAGCACCCGGTTGATCGGGTCGAGCATCGAGTCGTAAGGCGGCCACTCGGCCACGAGGCCCTCGGAGGACTGCTCGCCCGAGGGCAGCAGGTCCGGCTTGACCCCGAACTCGACCAGGGCCCGCGCGGTCGCGTCGCCGACCGCGGCGACCTTGAGCCCGGCGAAGGCGCGGGCGTCCAGGCCGTACTCCTCGAACTTCTCGCGTACGGCCTTGACCGCGTTCGCGCTGGTGAAGGCCACCCACTCGTAGCGCCCGGTGACCAGGCCCTTGATCGCCCGGTCCATCTGCTGCGGCGTGCGCGGCGGCTCGACCGAGATGGTCGGCACCTCCTCGGGCACCGCGCCGTACGCGACGAGCTGGTCGGACAGGCTGCGGGACTGCTCCTTGGTGCGCGGCACCAGCACCCGCCACCCGAACAGCGGCTTGGTCTCGAACCACGACAGCTTGTCGCGCAGCCCCACGGCCGCGCCCACGACGATCAGCGCGGGCTCGGTGAACCCGGCGTGCTTCAGGTCGGCCTGGAGCCGGCCGAGCGTGGACACCACGGTGTACTGCTCGGTGGTGGTGCCGCCGCTGCTGACCGCGACGGGCGTGGTGTCGGGCTTGCCGCCGGCGATGAGCGCCTTGCCGATCGCCACGGCGTCGCCGATCCCGTTGTAGACGACCAGCGTGCCGGGACAGGCGGCGTGTGAGGACCAGTCCTGCTCCTGCGCGGCGTCGACGATCCGGAACTCGGGCACCGCCGTCGCCGGCGGGATGCCCGCGTAGGTGAGCACGGCGGTCGCGGGCGGCACGCCGGGCACGATCTCGAAGTCCACCTCCGCCGCGGCGCAGGCCGCGACCTCCTCGGTGATCGAGGAGAACAGCATGGGATCGCCCTCGCACAGGCGCACCACGAGCTGCCCCCGCTTGGCGCACTTGACGGCGCCGGCGAAGCCGTCGTTCACGATCTCGACGCCTTCGCGGCAGTGGTGCAGCAGCGGGCCGTACGTTTCCTCGTCGAGCAGCACCGCGTCGGCCTTGCCGAGCAGCTCGGCGGCGCGGAGCGTGAGCAGGTTGGGATCACCGGGACCCGCGCCCACGAACGCGACGAAACCGGAGGTCGGACTATCGGAGCTCAATGGGAATGCTCCCCCATCAATCTGTCGGCCCCTTCGGCGATCATCTCGGCCGCTAGGAGGCGGCCCAGGTTCACTGCCTCCGAAGGAGAGCCGGCGGCGGACTTGCGTACCGCCTCGCGGCCGTCGAGCGCGACGACCACAGCGGTCAGGTTCAGAGTGTGCCCGTCATCGGCCGCGAAAGCACCCACCGGAGCGGAGCACCCCGCCTCCAGGGCGGACAGCACGGCACGCTCGGCGTTCACCGCGGAACGGGTGCGGGGGTCGTCGAGCAGGCCGAGAAAATCGATCAGGTCGGCGCGGTCGGCGCGGCACTCCACGGCCAGCGCGCCCTGGCCTGGCGCGGGCAGCAGCTCCTCGACCTCGAAGATCTGCGCGATGTCGGCGCTGCGGCCGATCCTGGTCAGGCCGGCCGAGGCGAGCACGACCGCGTCGAGCTCGCCCGAGGTGACTTTCCCGATGCGCGTGTCGGCGTTGCCGCGGATCGGGACGTATTCGAGGTCGGGACGCAACGCGCTGAGCATGGCGACCCTGCGCGGCGATCCGGTGCCGACCCTGGCGCCCGGCGCCAGGTCGGCGAACTTGTGCGAGCCGACCAGCGCGTCGCGGTGGTCGTGCCTGGCGGGGATCGCGGCCAGGACGAAGCGCGGGTCCTGCGCGGTCGGCAGGTCCTTCAGCGAGTGGACGGCGAAGTCGACCTCGTCGTCCATGAGCTTGTCGCGCAGTGCGCTGACGAACACGCCCGTGCCGCCGAGCTGTGCGAGCTGCGCCTTGGTCACGTCACCGAACGTCGTGACGCCGACCAGCTCGATCGCCCGTCCGCTGCGCTGGGTGTAGGCGTCGGCCACCATGCCCGACTGCGTGGTCGCCATCAGGCTGCGGCGGGTCCCCAGCCGCAGAGTCCCGGACGTCACAGCTCCACCTCCCTCACGGCCTCGGGCACCTTCGGATCCAGATCGAACAGCTCACGCAGCGCTTCCGCATAATGATCGCCTCCTGGGCAGGTGGCGAGCTGCTTGACACGCACAGTGGGCTCGTGAAGCAGTTTGTCAACGACCCGCTGCACGGTCATGGCCACCTCGTCCCTCGCCCGCTCGTCGAGATCGGGCATCCGCATCATCAGGCGGCCCAGCTCCGACTCGACCACGCTCGCCGCCTTGCTGCGCAGCGCCACCACGGTCGGGGTGACCTTGGCGGCGCGTTCGGCGTCGAGATAGGCGCGCAGCTCCTCGGTGACCAGCGCGCGCACGGACCGGACCGCGTCGCCCTCGTGCGAGCCGATGCCGGACTCCTGGATCGTCTCCAGGTCGACCAGCCTCACCCCAGGCACCGAGCGTACGGCGGGGTCGATGTCGTGCGGCAGCGCCAGGTCGAGCAGGAACGCGCCGCGCGTCAGCATACCCGGCGTGACGATGTGCCTGCCCGCACCTGTGCAGGTGATGACGATGTCGGCGGCGTTCAGCTCCTCGGCCACGGCGGCGAACTCCACCGCCCGGCCGCCGACGGACTCGGCCAGCCGGGCGCCGCGCTCGTAGGTGCGGTTGGCCACGACGATGTCGGTGACGCCCGCGCGGGCCAGCGTGACGGCGGCCAGCGAGCTCATGGAGCCCGCGCCCACCACCAGGGCCCGCCGCCCGGTCAGGTCACCCGCCAGCGCGAGGCCGGCCGTGACGAGCGAGGCGCCCGCCTTGTCGATGCCGGTGTCGTGGTGCGCCCGCTTGCCGACCCGCAGCGCCTGCTGGACCAGCTCGTTGAGTGTCGCGCCGACGGTGCCCTGGCGCTGCGCCAGCTTGAGCGCCTGGCGGACCTGCCCGAGGATCTGGCCCTCGCCGACCACCATGGAGTCGAGGCCGCACACCAGCGAGAACAGGTGCTCGACCGCACGCTCCTCGTAGTGCACGTAGAGGTGCGGCGTCAGCTCTTCCGCGGGGATGCCCGAGTGGACGCCCAGCAGGCGGCTGATCGCGGTGACGGCGGCGTGGAAGCGGTCGACCGTGACGTAGACCTCGACCCTGTTGCAGGTCGAGACCACCATGGCCTCCGCGACGCAGTCGTCCTGCTGCACGTCGTGCAGCAGCTTGACGAGCTCTTCGCCCGTCACCGAGACGCGCTCCAGCAGAGCCACCGGAGCGGTCCGGTGGCTGAGTCCGACAGCCAGAACACTCATTGACTGTCCACCGCCATGAGTGGCCCCCCAGCCTTGCGTTGCTCGTGGAACGCGAGAATCTGCAGTTCGATTGATAGGTCGACTTTACGGACATCGACGCCATCCGGCACGGAAAGTACGACAGGGGCGAAGTTCAGGATGCTGGTCACGCCCACGGCTATCACGCGATCGCAGACTTCCTGCGCCGCTGCCGCCGGTGTCGCCAGAACCACGATCGAGACTCCACGCCGTTGGATCACGGCTTCCAGTTCGTCGATGTGCTCAACATTCAACCCCGCTATGGTGTCGCCCACGACTTCGGGGTCGGCGTCGAAGAGCGCCGCGACCCGGAAGCCTCTGGAGACGAAACCGCCGTAGTTGGCCAGCGCGCGTCCGAGGTTACCGACTCCGACGATCGCCACCGCCCAGTCTTGCGTCAGACCGAGCTCGCGGGAGATCTGGTAGACGAGGTATTCAACGTCATAGCCTACGCCGCGAGTGCCGTACGAGCCGAGGTGTGAAAGATCCTTGCGCAGCTTGGCGGAGTTGACCCCGGCGGCCACGGCCAGATCCTCCGAGCTGACGGTCGCGATACCCCGCTCGGCCATCCCGTTCAGCGCCCGCAGGTACAACGGAAGCCTGGCGACCGTCGCATCGGGTATGCCGCGGTCACGGGGCTGGGACGGGCTCTTCACGTGCCGGTGCTCCAGGGAAAAGGCGGCTTGGGGGCCGCGTGACGGAATCGAACCGTCTTTCAGGTTAATCCCTTTGTGAACCGATGCACAAAGTCGCGGGGGTACGGTGGCCGTATGCATCGCATCACCTTGCTCGGCAAGCCCGGCTGTCACTTGTGTGAGGACGCGCGTGAGGTCATCGCCAAGGTCGCGGGCGAGCTCGGCGTGCCGTGGGAGGAGGTCAGCATCGACTCCTCGGAGGAGCTCAAGGAGAAATACTGGGAGATGATCCCGGTCACGCTGATCGACGGCGTGCAGCACGATTTCTGGCGGGTCGACGAGAGCCGCCTGCGGGCCGCGCTGAGCGGCTAGGACGCTCAGAACATCGCCGTAGGCAGCGGCACCACCTTCGCGGCGTTGACGGTGAGCTCGATGACGTTGGTCGCGAGCACCATCGTCTGCCGCTCGTTGACGAACCGCTCGACGTGCGGCTGGCGCTGGTGGTCGCGGTAGGCGACCTCGTCGCGGTAGAGCTCGTAGACGATGCGCTGCAGGGGGGCCGACTTGACCGCGTGGCAGGCGTACACGAGCGTGTCGGGCTCGCCGCGGCGCACGGCCTCGACGGTCGCCTCGGCCAGCCGGTCGAACGCGTCGCCCGCACCGTCCATGATCGTGAAGACGGTCAGCATGCCGTAGACGGTGGGTGAGACCTTGCTGGTGGCCGGCTGCTGCTGTGGCTGTTGCTGTGGCTGGCCGGGCGAGAACAGCTCGGCGCCCGGATAGACGGCCCCGGTCGCCGGCATGGCGTAGTCGGGGCGCTGCTCGGCGCCCGGGAAGTCACCACGCGGGCGCTGGAAGTCGGGCCGCTGCGGGAAGTCGGGCCGCTGGGGCGGGGCGCCGTTCATGATGTAGCCGGTCGCGGGTCCCGCGTCGGGCGGCGGCGCCATCCGGGCGGCGTAGTCGACCTCCTGGTCGCCCGCGCGATATTCGGCCACCAGGTCACCCAGCCCCGACGCCCTGCGCGGCGCTCCCGGCGAGAGGTCCGCGGCCGGCACCGGCTCGGGCATGCCCCGATGTCCCGGCAGGCCCTGTGGATGAGCCTGTGGATGAAGCTGTGGATGAGGCTGTGGACCGGGCTGCGGACCCGGCTGCAGACTGGGCTGTGGACCCGACAGCGGACCGGGCTGGGTCCTCTCGTCCCGGTACATGGGACGCTCCTCGCGGTGCTGCGCACGCTCGTCGCGGCGCTGAGAGCGATCGTCGCGGCGTCCGGGGCGCTCCTCGTGGTCCGGACCGAAGTCGTCCTCGTCATCGTCCTCGTACGGCGCCAGCGGCCGCAGCACGGTGTACCAGATCGCCGCCCCCGCCACGGCGAGCAGCGCGGTGGTGAACAACGGCGGCACCGCGAACCGCATCGCGCCCAGGAGCGCGAGCCCCGACGGGGCGATGACGATGGCGGCGTGCAGGTTGTCGGTGTCGTATTCGTCGCCGTTGCGCCACTTCAGCCCGGCGACCACGACCATCGCGAGCATGACCAGGGCGGCGGCGGCGTGCACGCCGATCAGCAGGTACGACGGGAAGATCTGCCAGTAGGCCGAGCCGGCGGGCAGCACCTTGCCCATCTCGGTGGACTTGAGCGGATCGAAGATCATGATGGTGCCGGCCACGATGGTCAGCGCGATGCCGAACAACCAGGCCAGGAACCTCGGCGGCGCCTTCTCCGCCAGGAGCTGGACCAGGCCGACGGCCAGCCAGAGCGGCGCCAGCATCGCCCCCGTCACCTGGTAGGCCTTGAACGTGACGGTCCCGAACCCCATGAGGTAGCCGGCGCCGATCACGCCCAGCGACAGGCACAGCCCCACGGCTGCAACGGTCCAGGCGATCAACCAGCCCTCAGGCTCCTCGCGAAGTCGTCGAATCAGGGCACCAGCCGCGAGAGCGGCCAAGAGCGCACCGGCAAGAGCTATGACAGCAACGAGGATCTCCATGGTGACTCCAATGCTGCCGGACGATGCCTCCCAGCCGGTAGCCGAAGAGGAGAACGAGTCGGTCCGCGGTTGCGCGTCCAGCGGTGCACCGCAGGTGGCGGGGTGTGCGCCTATACGGTATCCGCCGATTACGCCTAGTCATGCCTGCAAGCTGTGGATTGTGGAATTTCCGGTTGATTTCTAGAGTGTTCGAGCACGCCGCACCCCTTACCCCTAGGGATACCGGATGCCTGACTCGTCACCGTTCGCCGGGCTTCTTGCTCCAGCGATCGCTGGACCTGCCCGGACGGGCGAGCTTGCCGTGCTCGAAGACGTCCCCGACGACGTTCGCACGCTGGTGCTGCATGCCAAGAACGGGTGCTCGGAATCCTTTGGCACGCTCTATGACCGTTACGTGGACCTGGTCTACCGCTACATCTATTTCCGGGTGGGCTCCCATCAGCTCGCCGAGGACCTCACCAGCGAGACCTTCCTGCGGGCGCTGCGCAGGATCGGCGACTTCACCTGGCAGGGCCGGGATTTCGGCGCTTGGCTCGTGACGATCGCGCGAAATCTGGTGACCGACCACTTCAAGTCGGGGCGCTACCGGCTGGAGATCCCGACGGGCGAGGTGATCGACGTCCCGCTCGACGGCTCCCACATTCCGGAGAACGCCGTGGTCACGGCCATCATCAACGACCGGGTGCTACGCGCCGTACGAGATCTCAATCCCGAACAACAGGAATGTGTCGTCCTGCGCTTCCTGCACGGCCTCTCGCTCGCGGAAACCGCGCTGATCATGGGGAAGAAGAGTGGAGCGATCAAAGCGCTGCAGTTCCGGGCCGTTCGCGCGCTGGCCAGGGCGCTCAAGCACGACTTGGCGTAACCTCCACCATCCGCCCCTCGTTAGGCATGTGTCACGAACGGAATGCTCTGGGAGCAGGCATGGGTAACGCGCGCAAGGAGCGGGAGCGCGTACTCGAGCACCTCACCGAGCTGCGCCGCCTGTCGCTCGGAGGCGGTCCCGAGACCGCCTTCCGCGACCGGCTGCGCGCCGAGCTCCTTTCCGCCACCCTCACCGAGGAGCCCGAGGAGGCGCCGGCGCCCGCGCCCAGCAGGCACCGCCGGAGCCCGCGCAGGCGGCCGCTGCTGTCGCAGCTCGCCACGTTCGGGCTGGCGGCGGGGATGATGGTCTCGGCCTTCGCCACGTACCAGGCGGTGCCGGGCGACTCGCTCTACCCGCTCAAGCGCGCCGCGGAGAGCACGCTCGTCCGCCTGAGCCCCGGCGACGCCGAACGCGGCGAGCGCGAGCTGGGCTCGGCCAAGACGCGCGCGCGGGAGGTCGCCAGCCTGCTGGGCTCCTCCGAGGACGGCCCGCTGGTCAGCAAGACGCTGAAGGACATGGAGGAGTCCACCCGATCCGGCATCAGCAGGCTGGAGCGGGCCGAGCCGCGCTCACCGAAGATCAGGACTTTCGCGCGGGACCAGAAGAAGGCCGTGGAGCCCATGCTCCAGGACCTGGAGGCTGATCAACTTGCTCAGGCCGCGGGCTACCTCGACTACATCGAAGGTCTGGTCGCACCGGAGTAGGTAAGTAAGCTGAACCCCATGTGGCGGCTAATGCGACGACGACAGGAAACGGAGCCAGAGGTCGCCGGCGAGGCCGCGGCGCAGGCGGCGGTCACGGTCGCGCCTGTCGCACCGGTAGAGCCCGACCTGCAGGCCGCGGCGTTCTTCGACGTCGACAACACGATGATGCGAGGCGCCTCGATCTACCACTTCGCCAGGGGGCTGGCCACGCGCGGGATGTTCACGACGTCCGACCTGTTCAAGTTCGCCGTCGGGCAGGCGGTGTTCCGGCTGCGCGGCAACGAGAACCCCGAGCACATCGCCGTGGCCAGGGAGACCGCGCTCGCGTTCGTCGCGGGGGCCAAGGTCGACGACGTCGTACGCCTCGGCGAGGAGATCTACGACGAGGTCATGGCCGATCGCATCTGGGGCGGCACCAGGGCGCTGGCGCAGAGCCACCTGGCCGCCGGTCAGCGGGTCTGGCTGATCACCGCCACGCCCATCGAGCTGGCCAGGGTCATCGCACAGCGGCTCGGCCTGACCGGCGCGCTCGGCACCGTCGCCGAGACCAGCAACGGCGTCTACACCGGCCGGCTGGTCGGCGACCTGCTCCACGGCCCCGCCAAGGCGGAGGCGGTCCGGGCGCTGGCCCGCAGGGAAGGGCTCGACCTGACCCGGTGCACGGCCTACAGCGACTCGGCCAACGACCTGCCGATGCTGTCGCTGGTCGGGCACGCGGTGGCCATCAACCCGGACAGCGAGCTGCGCGAGCACGCCAGGAAACACGAATGGCCGATCAAGGACTTCCGCACCGGGCGTAAGGCCACGCTGACCGCTCTGCCGATCGCGGCGGGCCTGGGAGCCGTGGCGGGCGGCGTGGCCGCGGGGATCGCGCTGCGCCGCCACTACCGCCGCCACACCTGACCCGCGCCGCCACCGATCGCTACGCCCGACCCCCCTCAGGCACAGCCGTAAGCCCCCGCAGGCACGCCCGGCCGGGCGCCTGCCCCCGGCAGGCGCCCGGCTTCCAGGGCCTACTTCAGGGACTCGAACAACCGGCCCGCCGCCGGCTCCTTCCACACGAGCCTGTTGGGATCCTGCGGCGCGGGCTCGTTCGGCACCGCCACGAAGCTCATCTTGGTCTGCGACAGTCCCGTGGCCAGCTCGTACATCGACTCCAGGGTCAGATCCGTCTTCACCGACTTGTGCATCGCGCCGAGGAAGGACTCGAGCTTGGCCGGGTCGGCGATCAGCACCTTGGCCTTCTTCAGCATCGCCAGCACGAGCTTCTGCTGCCGCTTGATCCTGCTGAGGTCGGAGCCGTCGCCGATGTAGCGCAGGCGGACGTACCCGAGCGCCTGCTCGCCGGTCAGATGGCTCTTGCCGGCGGGCAGCTTCAGCTTGGCCTTCTTGTCGTCCACCGCCTCCGGCAGCGTGACCTCCACGCCCCCGAGCGCGTCGATCATGCCCTTGAACCCGGAGAAGTCCACTTCGACCGTGTGCTGGATGCGCAGCCCCGTCAGCTTCTCCAGCGCGGTCTTGAGACAGGCGGCGCCACCGTCGTTGTACGCCGCGTTGATCATGTTCGTCCGGCCAGGAGAGGCGGCGCAGGCCGGCATCTTCACCATCGAGTCACGCGGAACGCTGACCGCGGTGGCCTTCCCCCGGTCGGCGGGCACGTGCACGATCATGATGGTGTCGGACCGCGCGCCCGCGTCGATCCTGGCCGAGTAGGGGCCGTACTGGGCGTTGTCGGCTCCCTCCCGGGTGTCCGAGCCGATCACCAGCACGTTCCTGGTGCCGCTCATGTCCACGGCCTGGCCCCCGGCGGGCGGGGCGGCCGGGTCTCGGTTGCTGATCAGCACGGTGGGCACGGCGACGGCGACGGCCGTGGCGACGGCCACGAGCCCGGCCGTCCACCACCCGGACCACCGGCCCATGCGCGGCCGGCGGGAGTGGCCGAGCAGCATGCGGTCCCGCTGCCGGACGAGCGTCGCGGGCGGCTCGTGCTCCAGCTCCGCTCCGAGGTCTCGGAGCAGCTTCAGGTCGTCCATCGTCACTCCTCCTCCATGGGGTTGGTGCCGCCGAGCGCGGCCCGCACTTTCCGCCTGCCCCTGTTGAGGCGGGAGCGCACGGTTCCGATCGGGATGCCGAGCGCCCGCCCGACCTCCTCGTACGTCAGATCGCCCCAGGCGATGAGCAGCAGCACGTCACGGTCCTTGGCGGGCAGCGCGGCGAGCGCGCCGGCCAGCTCGGCGCGTACGGCCTGGGCGCTCACCCCGGCGGCCACCCGATCGGCGGGGGACTCCACGTGGGAGTCCACAGGGGCGCGGAGAAGGGCCCGGTAGCGGGCCGCCTCCCTGCGGTGGTGCCTGGAGACGAGCTTGGTGAGGATGCCGAAGAGCCACGGCCTGGCGTCCGGGTAGGACAGGTCGTAGCTCCTCCTGCGGGAGAAGGCGACCAGGAACGTCTCACCGACGAGGTCTTCGGCGGGCTCGGGGCCCAGCCGTTTGGAGACGTACCTGTAGAGCATGGCGGAGTAACGGTCGAACAGCTCGGCGAACGCCTCGGGTTCTGTCCACGAGGCGCTCACCAGCTCCGAGTCCGCACCCCTGGTGGCGGGTTGAGTGATCATCTCCGCCCTTCTGTGGGAGATCGGTCACGGATGTCTCGCCACAACCCGCCCAAGGGGTTCACGACAGGGCTACACCGCCTTGAGGAAACCCCCGTCGATGACGAAGTCGGCGCCGGTCGTGCTGCCCGAACGCGGGGAGGCCAGCAGCGCCACCGCGTCGGCGATCTCCTGCGGGCGCACGAGGCGGCCGGTGACCAGGTTCATCATGCCAGGGGCGACCTGGTCGATGACGTCCTGCTTCGCCGCTCCCGCCACCCCGCCGATGACGTCGGCCGCGCCGCCGTCCTTGGTCCACCAGTCGGTGAGCACGGGTCCTGGCGAGATCGTGTTCACGCGTACGCCCTGCGCGCCGAACTCCTCGGAGACGGCCTTGCCGACGTGGTTCAGGGCCAGCTTCGCGGCGCCGTAGTCGACGTTCATGGCGGCGGGCTGCCGGGCGGAGGTGGAGGAGATGTTGACGATCGACCCGCCGCCCCGCTCGACCATGAGGGGCACGGTCGCGCGGATCATCCGGACGACCGCGAACAGGTTGAACTCGAACATGGCCTGCCAGTCCGCGTCGTCCGGCGTCATGAAGCCGAACCGCGGCAGCGTCACGCCGGGCGGCGGGCCGCCGGCGTTGTTGACCAGGACGTCCACCCCGCCGAACTCCTCGACGGCCCGCGCCACGGCGTGCGCGGGCGCCTGCGGGTCCATCAGGTCGGCGGCCACGTGCACCACCTTGTCGGGCAGCTCGTCCGTACGGGTGCGCGAGACCGCCACGACGTGGGCGCCCTCCTCGGCCAGGGTCTGGGCGACGGCCAGACCGATGCCCTTGGAGGCGCCGGTGACAATGGCCACGCGGCCGGAAAGCTGCAGATCCATGGGTCTTCCCTTCGGTGTTTCAGGCGAATCACCATGGAGAACACCGGGCGGACCGCGGCGGTTGCAGCCGTCAGAGAAGTGGCGGGAACGCGTGCCCTCTGCGCAGCCGCAGCTGGTTGAGCAGCTGCTGGATGACCTCGCGCACGTGGTCGGTGAGGTTGAAGACCAGCATCGGGTCGTCGGCGGCCGACGGATCGTACTCGTCGGTCCTGATGGGCTCACCGAACTCGATCATCCACTTGGACGGCAACGGCACCAGGCCGAGCGGCCCCAGCAGCGGGAAGAACGGGGTGATCGGCAGATAGGGCAGCCCGAGCAGCCTGGCCAGGAACTTCAGATCGCCGATCTTGGGATAGATCTCCTCCGCGCCCACGATCGCGGTGGGCACGATCGGCACCCCGGCGCGGATGGCCGAGGCCACGAAGCCGCCGCGGCCGAAGCGCTGCAGTTTGTACCGCTCGGAGAAGGGCTTGCCGACGCCCTTGAAGCCCTCGGGGAACACCCCGACCAGCTCGCCCTTGCGCAGCAGCCGGTCGGCGTCCTCGCGGCAGGCCAGGGTGTGGCCCGTCTTGCGGGACAGATGGCTGAGCAGCGGAAGCTGGTAGACCAGGTCGGCGCCGAGCAGCCGCAGCGGCCGTCCGACATCGTCGTGCAGCGCCACCTGCAGCATCAGCGCGTCGACCGGCAGGGTTCCCGAGTGGTTGGCGACGACCAGCGCGCCGCCCTCCTCCGGGATGTTCTTCAGCTCCAGGGTCTCGACCCTGAACCAGTGGTTGTAGAGGGGCCTGATCAGCTCCAGGAGCACCTTGTCCGTCAGCTCGGCGTCGTAGCCGAACTCGTCGACCTCGTAGTCGCCGGTGATCCGCCGCCGGACGAACGCCAGCAGCTTGGCCATGGGATCGGGCTCGGGGAACGACGGCGCCGCGCTGATCGGGATCACGCGGGCGTCATCCTCGCCGGGAACGCTCAACCGAGCACACCTCCGAGCGGTCGCAGCCTGCGCGAACGCAGGAAATCGTCGAAGGCGGCCGCGGTCGTGAACTTGGGCTTCCAGCCGAGCGACGCCTCCAGCCTGCCGGTGTCGATCGCGCGGCCGTGGCACATCAGCCTGACCTGCTCGGGCGAGTATTCGACCAGCCCGACACGGCGCGCGGCGTTGCCGAGCACCTTGAAGGCGGGCGAGAGCAGCGGCAGTGAGAGCCGCCCCGCCCGTCTGACGCACTGCGACAGCAGCAGCACGCCTGCCCCGGCCACGTTGAACGTGCCGGGGTGATCCTCGCCCGTCAGCCGGCGCAGCACCTCGACCGCGTCGTCCTCATGGACGAACTGCAGCCGGGGGTCGAAGCCGAACACCGTCGGCAACACCGGCTGGGTGAAGTAACGCGTCAGCGGCGAGTCGACGCCTGGACCCATGAAGTTGGCGAAGCGCAGCAACGACACCGTCACGTCAGGACGGCGGCGCGCGAAACCCCGCACGTAGCCCTCGACCTCGACCGCATCCCTGGCATAACCGTGGCTGGGGCTGTGGTGCGGCTCCAGATCCTCGGTGAACACCGCTGGATCCCGCGGCGACGAGCCGTAGACGGCGGCGGTGGAGCGCACCACCACGCGTCGCACGGTCGCCGACCGCTGACAGGCACCGAGCAGCTGCATGGTGCCTATGACGTTGTGCTCCTTCATGGCTGCCCTGCCACCGCTCCTCGTCGGAGCGCTGACCAGGCTCATGTGCACAACGGTGTCGATGTCCGCGGCCGCGATCACCTGAGCGATGTCGGGGCTGCGCAGATCCACCCGGACGAACTCCGTACGGCCGAGTGAGCTGCCGCCTTCTCGCGTCAGCGAGGGCGGCGGCACAGTGTCCACTCCGATAACGCGGCTGATGTCCGGGTCCGCCGCCAGAACGCTCGCCACCCGGGCGCCTATGTGGCGCGAGACCCCGGTGACAAGCACGGTGTGGGTCATCAGCGCCTCACAGCTGCGTTGGTTACTTCTTGTTACGCCGCTGGATGCGCGTCTTCTTGAGCAGCTTGCGGTGCTTCTTCTTAGCCATCCGCTTGCGGCGCTTCTTGATGACAGAGCCCACGGGACCCCCAGGTACTGATAGCACGTCTGATCGGAGTGCGAGCGCACACCGGGACACAGACTACCGGCGATCCACGGTAGATCGCCCCACCGGGGGGCGAGTGCCCGGTCGCGTCTGCGGCGACCGGGCCTCTCCCGCGACAGAATTCACGACATTGGCTCTCATGTCGCTACTTCAACCTGCCTCGATGTAGGCCTCCCGCAGATAGTCATGTACCGCCTGCTCAGGCACCCTGAACGAGCGGCCGACACGAATGGCCGGCAACTCGCCAGAGTGGACGAGCCGGTACACGGTCATCTTGGACACCCTCATGACCGTCGCCACTTCCGCCACGGTCAGGAACTTCACCTCACTGAGAGGTCTTTCGCCTGCACCCATCGGACGCCTCTTCCGCACGTGTTTCCGGGTTATCCCCACTGGTGCCATTGCTCACGCACGTGTACTGCCGTCAGCGTAAGTCGGGACTCCGGGTGCGCAAACCCCCTATTTTCTCAGTCGCCGGAGTCGCCTGTCAGCGGAACCAGCGAAATCGCTGGCCAGCAGCCGGGCCGAGCACCTCACTTGGACGTTGGAACTGTCCAAGTTGCCACACATAAGAGTCGCCGGAGCCCCGTCAAAAGTTGGCAAAGGGACAGCGAGCCTCTTGGAATGCAGGCGCGAAAAGACGGTATGCGGATGACCGAATCGAACTCAAAGGGCTCGAGTGACGAGTGTGACGAGTCTCTCGGTCAACGGAGCGTAATAGCGCGGTAGCACGTTGTCATCGAGCGGCACGACCACGCCGATTTTGCCTTCCGCCTCGCCGACGAAGAGCCCGGGGTCGTTGCAGTCGGCGAACGCCACAGTCTGCGCACCGGCCTCTCCCGCCGCTCCCGCCCAGCCGTGGTCGGCGATCACCAGGTCCGGCAGGTCTCCGCCGAGCTCGCCGAGCATGTGCCGCATCGGCGCCGCGTCGTGGGTGTGCACGAACCCGCCCCTGTCGTCGAGCATCGCTATGTCCTGGAGATAGCGGATTCGGCGCGGACGACCGAAACTCGACCCCGTGTACGTCCAGCCCTCCCCGGGCGTCAGCAACCGGGCGCCCCGCTCGGCGCAGAGCCTGGCCAGCGGGAGGTGCACGGCGAGCAGGCCGGTCGGATGCCCGGTCGCGAACAGGATGCGCGGGTTCGGCCGGGCCAGCACGGCGGCGATGCGCCCGGCCATGGCGTCGAGCGCGTCGATCGTCAGCTCGGGGTCGATGGTGTCCTGGCCCCAGCGATGCCCGGGATCGGCGACCACGCCGGCGGACTTGGCCATCAGCGCCAGGATGTCGCGGTAGGACCAGGGCTGGTCGAAGCTCAGCCCCAGCCGGTAGTAGCCGTCGCCGTTGGCCAGCGAGCTGAAGTGGTCGAGGTTGTTCTCGCGCGAGGTCGCGACGTCGCCGGCGATGCGGCTGCGGACAAGGTGCTCGCGGAGTTGGTCGCGGCTCAGCACAAGCTTCTTTCCTCGCTATGGCATGGGGTCGAGGCCGTGCAGGGGGAACACCGCGTGCCGGGTCGCCATGACCGCACGGTCAATGGGGTCCGCTGGGTCATAACCACCTGACAAGTCACGAAATTCCGGAACGCGGCCGTCCGTCATGGTGAGCGGGGGCGTCTCACCCGTGCGTTCCCTGACGAATCTGCGCCACCCCTCGCCCGTCGGCGTGGCCGGATCGATCGGGTGGCCGGCCAGCTCGGCGATGAGGTGCGTCCAGGCCCTGGGCACCACCTGGACCAGCTCGTAGCCGCCGCCCCCTGTCGCTATCCAGCGCCCGCCCGCCGTCTCGTGTGCGAGCCGGTGCAGGGCCGCGTAGGCGGCACGCTGGCCGTCGACGCTGAGCATCAGGTTGGCGAGGGGGTCGAGCGCGTGGCTGTCGCAGCCGTGCTGGGTCACCAGGATCTCCGGCCCGAACTCGCGCAGCAGCGGCGGCACGACCGAGTGGAAGGCCCGCAGCCAGCCGGAGTCGCCGCAACCGGCCGGCAGCGCCACGTTGACGGCCGTCCCGTCCACACCGGTCTCCTCGGGGAAGCCGGTGCCGGGGAACAGCGTGCGCGGGCTCTCGTGCAGGCTGATCGTCAGGACGCGCGGGTCGTCGTAGAACACGGTCTGCACGCCGTCGCCGTGGTGCACGTCGACGTCCACGTACGCGATCCGGCCCACCCCCTGGGCCAGCAGCCAGGCGATCGCCAGCGCGGGATCGTTGTAGACGCAGAAGCCGCTGGCCGTGGCCGGCATCGCGTGGTGCAGCCCGCCCGCGACGTTGATCGCGTGCTCCGCGTCGCCCTCCCAGACCGCGCGGGCGGCGGCCAGCGACGCGCCGGAGATGAGCGCGGAAGCCTCGTGCACGCCCTTGAACGCGGGGTTGTCGGTGGTGCCGAGCCCGGCCCGGAGGTCGGGGCGGCCGTCGGCGGAGACCCGCTTGACGGCCTCGATGTAGTCGCGCTCGTGGACCAGGGACAGCTCGGCGTCGGTGGCGGGCTCGCAGCCGGCCATCTCGACCTTGTCGAGAACGCCGAGATCGCGGGCGAGCGCCATGGTCAGCTCGACGCGGACGGGAGCCAGCGGATGGCTCGGGCCGAAATCGTAGGAGGTGAGAGCGTCGTCCCAGATCACCCGTGCCGACCGGCTCATGCCAACCCCTCCGCGCGCTGCCTCACCTTGCGCCGACGTTACCGCAGCGCGAACTCCTCGTTGTAGCCCGGCGCCGAAGCGCGGAAACCTCGTGCCATCCGGCATCGAGCTATCCCGATATTTCGTGGCTTAGTGTTCTAAACGTGCGTCCGGCACGAGGTTCTATCAAGATCATCCAATACTTCCAGCGGCCCAGGGTCTTCGACACGACCCTGGTGATCGTGCTCAGCGTCCCCGCGGTCATCGGCCTGATCGCCATGATCGTCATGGGTGAGACGCTCACGGCCCTGGGCGCGGGAGCGTACCTGGCGGGCATGGCGTGCCTGCTCATCAGGCGCGCCCGGCCGATCCTGACGATGGGGATGGTCGCGGCGATCGACACCGCCGGCCTGGCGGCCGGGACCACGGAGAGCATCAACGTGCCCGCGGCCATCGCCCTGTACAGCGTCGGCCGCTACACCACCGGCCGGCGTACCGTGATCGCCGCCCTGGCCGGCTTCGCCGCTTACGGGACCGTGCTGGAGGTGACCAAGCCGGGGGCGGGCGGCTGGGTGGCGGCGTTGTTCTCCGTCGGCGTGCCCGTGGGCCTGGGTCAGCTCGTCCGGCTCAGGGCCGAGCTGAACGAGCGGGGCCGGCGCGAGATCGCCGACGCCGCGGTCCGCGCCGAGCGCCGGCGCATCGCCAGGGAGCTGCACGACGTGGTCGCCCACCACATCACCGTGATCAACGCCCTGGTCGGCGGCGCGCGGGCGACGCTCCCGCCGGAGCTGGCGGCCGGCCGCGACGCGCTGGAGAGCGCCGAGCAGACCGCCCGCCAGGCCATGTCGGAGATGCGCCGCCTGCTCGACGTGCTGAGGGCCGACGGCAACGAGGGGCCCGACGCCGCGACGGGCGTGGGCGCGGAACGGCTGCCCGCGCTCATCCGCGAGACCGAGAGCGCGGGGCTGCCCGCCAGCCTGACCGTGACCGGCGAGCCCGTCGCGCTGCCCGCGGCCGTGGACCACGCCGTCTACCGGATCGTGCAGGAGGCGCTGACCAACACCCGCAAGCACGCGGTCAGCGCCAGGGCCAGCATCCTGCTGGCTTACGAGCCCACCGCCGTGGAGGTCGAGGTGGTCGACGACGGCCTGGCGAAGGCCGGGGCCACGCCGGGGTTCGGGCTCGGCGGGATGGCCGAGCGGGTGGCGCTGTGCGGCGGCCTCCTGTCCACCGGCCCCCGTCCAGAAGGAGGCTTCCGCGTGCACGCCCGTCTTCCCTTGGAGCAGCCATGATCCGGGTCCTGCTGGCCGACGACCACGAGCTGGTCCGCAAGGGCTTCAAGCTGATGCTGAACGCGCAGCCCGACCTCGGTGTGGTCGGCGAGGCGGGCGACGGCGCCGAGGCGGTGGACCTGAGCAGGCGGCTGCGGCCCGACGTGGTGCTGATGGACCTGCACATGCCGGGGCTCGACGGGGTGCGCGCGACCGAGCTGATCACCGCCGAGCTGCCGGAGGTGCGGGTGCTCGCGCTGAGCACGTTCGACCTGGACGAGAACGTGGTCGCGGCGCTGCGGGCCGGCGCCGACGGCTTCCTGCCCAAGGACGTCTCCCCCGAGGAGCTGATCGAGGGCGTACGCGTGGTGCACCGCGGCGAGTCGGCCGTCGCGCCACGCCTGCTGACCCGGCTGATCGGCACGTTCGTGCGCGCGTCGCACCCGAGAACGGCGCCCGCCGAGCTGGCCGGGCTGACCGAGCGCGAGCGGGAGATCCTCGTGCTGATCGCCCGCGGCCGCTCCAACACCGAGATCTCCGCCGACCTGGCCGTCTCCCCCTCGACCGTCAAGAACCACGTGACCAGCCTGTTCGCCAAGCTCGGCGTCAGGGACCGGGCGCAGGCCGTGATCGTCGCCTACGAGGCCGCGCTGATCCGGCCCGGCCTGATCCAACCTGAAGAGTAGGACCACGCTCCTAGATCCCTTCGCGCGGAACGGTTCCCTGGCAGGAAGAAATCGCCCCTTCGCGACGGCACGCTTGACGGCATGACCGCGATTCGAGCAACGAACCTGAGCAAGCGATACGGCGGCACCGTCGCGGTGTCGGATCTGTCGTTCGACGTCGAGCCCGGTCAGGTGACCGGATTCCTCGGGCCCAATGGCGCGGGCAAATCCACGACCATGCGGATGATCCTCGGGCTCGACCGGCCGTCCGGCGGGTCGGTGCTCGTGGACGGGCGGGCGTACGAGGAGTTGCGGCACCCGCTGCGCAAGGTGGGCGCGCTGCTGGACGCCAAGGCCGTGCACGGCGGGCGCAGCGCCCGCAACCACCTGCTGGCCATCGCCCAGAGCAACGGCATCCCGGCCGGCCGGGTGGGCGAGGCGCTGGAGATGGTGGGGCTGAGCGAGGTGGCCGGGCGGCGGGTCGGCGGGTTCTCGCTGGGCATGTCGCAGCGGCTGGGCATCGCCGCCGCGCTGCTCGGCGACCCGGAGATCCTGCTGTTCGACGAGCCCGTCAACGGGCTGGACCCGGACGGCATCCTGTGGATCCGCACGCTCATGCGCAAGCTGGCCGCCGAGGGACGGACGGTGTTCGTCTCCAGCCACCTGATGAGCGAGATGGCGCAGACCGCCGACCACCTGATCGTGATCGGCAGGGGGCGGCTCATCGCCGACACGAGCGTGACCGAGTTCATCGGGCGCAGCTCGCAGGGGTACGTACGCGTGCGCTCGCCCCGGCTGGCCGACGTGGCCGAGCTGATCAAGGTGGGCGAGGCGCACGCCGACCACCTGCGCGTGACCGCCATGAACACGCTCGAGATCGGCACGCTCACCGCGCGGGCCGGGATCCCGCTGGAGGAGCTGACGTTCGTGCAGCCCTCGCTCGAAGCGGCCTACATGGAGCTGACCAAGGACAGCCTGGAGTTCACCTCATGATCGACATTTTCCGGTCCGAATGGACCAAGATCCGCTCTGTCCGCTCGACGGTCTGGACCCTGGCCGTCACCGCCGCGCTGATGCTCGGCTTCGCCGCCCTCATCGGCTCGGCGGCCAAGGGCTCGGCCGAGGGGCCGATCGAGGGCCTGCAGGCGATCGGGATGAGCCTGACCGGCACGATGATCGCCTCGGTGTCCATGGCCACCCTGGGCGTCCTGGTGATCTCCAGCGAATATCGCACCGGGGGCATCCGCACCTCGCTCATGGCCGTGCCCAGACGCATCCGCCTGCTCACCGGCAAGATCGTGGTGTTCCTCGCGATCTCCCTGGTCGTCTGCACGGTCGCGTCGGCCGGCGCGATCGGCGTCGGCCTGGCGATCATCCAGCCGGCGTCCGTCGCACCGGCCGACGTGGCGGGGTCCGCGCTCGGCTCCGGTCTCTACCTGACCGCGTGCGGGCTGTTCGGGCTGGGGCTGGGCACGCTGGTCAGGCACACGCCGGGCGCGATCGTGTCGGCCATCGCCCTGATCCTGGTGCTGCCCGCGCTGGTGAACCAGCTGCCCGGCGCGTGGGGCAGGACCGTGGCCGAGTACTTCACCACGAACGCCGGCCTGCTGATCGTGTCCGGCCAGAGCAGCGGCTCCCTGGGCCCGTGGAGCGGGTTCGCCGTCTACCTCGCCTGGGTGGCCGTCGCCGTGCTCGCGGGAGCGGTGCTGCTGAAGCGCCGCGACGCCTGAGCCGCGCCGGAGCCGCGCCCCCACAGGGCGCGGTTTCGTGCTCATTTGGTCTCATTCGGTCTCATTCGGCGCGGAGGGCGAGGACCGGGTCCAGCCGGCCCGCCCGCCGCGCCGGCGCCACGCCGAAGAACACCCCGACCGCAGCCGACACCCCGAAGGCCAGCGCGATCGACCACCAGGTGATCGACGCGGGCACCTCGGTCAGCGCCTCGATGGTCAGCGCGCCGCCGACCCCGAGCACGATCCCGACGAGCCCGCCGATCGTCGTCAGCAGCACCGCCTCGGTCAGGAACTGCGCCAGGATGTCGCGCTGCCTGGCCCCGAGCGCCTTGCGCAGCCCGATCTCGCGGGTGCGCTCGCGCACGCTGACCAGCATGATGTTCGACACGCCCACGCCGCCGACCAGCAGCGAGATCCCCGCGATGGCGGCGAGCACGCCGGTGAGCATGCCCAGCACACTGCCGATGGTGCCGAGCAGCGCCGTCTGCGTGACCGCCGAGAACTGCTCGCCCGGATACCGCGCCCGCAGCGCCGCCGTGACCTTGTCCGACAGCGGGTCGATCTCGTCGGGTCCCGACGCGCCGACCGCGAGCCCGTTGATCCGCTCGATCCCGAACAGGCGCTGCGCCGTCGTCACCGGGATGTGGATCTCCTGGTCGCGGGACAGCCCGAACGTCTGGCCGACCGTCGCGTACACGCCCACCACCCGGAACCTCGCGCCGGACACCGTCACCTGCCGCCCGATCGGGTCGAGGTCGCCGAAGAGCCGGTCGGCCACCTCCGAGCCCAGGACGGCCACCCTGCGCCTGGTGTCCACGTCGGTCTCGCTCAGCGGACGGCCCTTCTCCACGGGCCGTTCGAAGATGTTGACCAGGTTCTGGTCGGTGCCGATCACCGTGACGAACGCCTCGACCCGGCCGACGCGTACGGTCTCGCCCGACTGCAGCGAGACGGTCACCTTCGACGGGTCGCCCACCACGCGACGGACGTACGCCACGTCGGCCATGCCCAGCTTGCTCTGCGTCGGGGCCGCGCCCAGGCTGATGCGGCCGGGGACGACCAGGATGATGTTCGTGCCGAGGCCGGAGATCTGCGCCTCGATCTCGTCCTTCGCACCGGTGCCGATGGCCACCAGGATCACCACGGCCAGCACGCCGATGATGACGCCGAGCATGGTCAGCGCGCTGCGCAACCGGTTGACGCGCAACGCCTCCAGCGCCATGACTGCGTTCATGGCCTCACTCCGTTCGGCGGGCTCGGTCGCCCTACGCCGCCGTCTTCCCCCGCTCTGGTCGCTTCGCTCCCGCCGCTCCTCCAGACGACGGCACTCCCTCGCGTGCTCATGGGGCGGCCGTGTCGCGTTCGATCAGGCCGTCGCGTACGTGGATCTGCCTTCTGGCGTGGGCCGCGATCTCCGGCTCGTGCGTGACCAGCACCACGGCCACGCCGCCCGCGCCGTTGAGCCGGTCGAGCAGGGCCATGACCTCGGTGCCGTTGCCGGTGTCGAGGTTCCCCGTGGGCTCGTCGGCCAGCAGCACCTTGGGCTCGCCGACCAGCGCCCTGGCGATGGCCACGCGCTGCTGCTCGCCGCCGGACATCTGCGAGGGCCGGTGGTCCAGCCGGTGCCCGAGCCCCACGGACTCCAGCGCCGCGCAGGCCCGGTCGCGCCGCTCGGCCTTGCCGACGCCCCGGTAGACCAGCGGCAGCGCCACGTTGTCCAGCGCCGAGGTCCTGCCCAGCAGGTGGAAGGACTGGAAGACGAAGCCGATGGTCCGGTTCCGCAGCTCGGCCAGCTCGGTGTCGGTCAGCCCGGCCAGCTCGACCCCGTTGATCCTGAGCACTCCGGAGGTGGGCCGGTCGAGGCAGCCGAGCAGGTGCATGAGCGTGGACTTGCCCGACCCCGACGGCCCGATGACGGCCGCGAACTCGCCCCTGTCGATCCGCAGCGTCACGCCCCGCAGCGCCTCCACGGCCACGCCGTCGAGCTCGTAGCGCCGGACGAGGTCCACCGCTTCGATGGCGGGCGTCGCCGTCCCGTCCTCCCGCCGCGCGGGCGGCTCGCTGTCCCGACGGTTCGCGGGCGCGCTCATGGGAGACGCTGCCCTTGCCGTACGGAGTCCGCGCCCTTGACCACGATGCGCTCCCCCACGGACAGCCCGCTCAGCACCTCCACCACGGCGTCCCCCTGGGCGCCGAGCTTGACCACGCGCCGCTCGGTCACGCCGTTCCTGATCGCCCAGACCACGCTCTCGCGCCCGCTGGAGACGATCGCCGAGGCCGGGGCGGAGACGGCGGACGGCGACTCGCGCACGGTCAGCCGCGTGACCGCGCTCATGCCCGGCTTGGGCGTGGGCGCCTTGGAGCCGTCGTCGAACGCGCCGGGGCCGAGCGTGAGCCGCACCGGGTAGCTGACGCCGCCGGTCGTGCCCGCCATCGGCGTGACGCCGATGCCGGTGACGGCGGCGGTGTAGGTCGCGCCGGGCACCGCGTCCAGCTCGACCGCCGCCTTGGCGCCCTTCTCGACCAGCAGCACGTCCGTCTCGTCCACGTCGGCGTCGAGGGTGAGCTCGGAGACGTCGGTGACGGTGAGGATGGGGTCGCCCGCCGAGACGGGCACCCCGGTCGCCACAGGGCTGCCGGAGGACGAGCCCGCGGAGGGCACGGACGGAAGCTGCCCGCCGCCGGGGAGCTGGCTGAGCAGGCTCCCGACGCCGCCGGACGCGCCGCCGCCCGAGGCCCGGCCCAGCGTGACGACGCCGCTGAACGGAGCCTTGATCGTCAGCGAGTCGACCGTGCTCTTCGCCGCCTTGACCGCGATCTTGGCCTGGGACTTCGAGGCGGCCTGCAACGAGGCCATGGAGGTGGACAGGCCGCTGGTCACGCCGGACAGGATCCCGCTGATCGAGCGGTTGAGCCGGGCGGTGATCGAGGCCAGGGCCTGGGTCTGCGCCCGGTGCTGGGCCTGGGCCAGATCGATGGCGTTCAGGAGCTGCCTGCGCGTCTGGACGTCCTTGACCTTCTTCGCCTCTTTGCGGGCCCTGGCGAAGTGGACGGCGACCTTGCGATCGAACGCCCTGGTGTCGAACGACGGCAGCGCCACGTTCGTGGCGAAGCTCGCGGGCTTGGCCGTCTTGGAGGCTTGGCGGGCCTGTTCGAGCTGGTCCTGGGCCTGGGGTGAGCGGATCTTGGCGAGCAGGCGGCCCTTGCGCACGTGGTCGCCCTCGCGGACGTACAGCTTGGCGATCGTGCCCTGGGCGGGCGAGCGCAGGGTCGCGGAGGCGCGCGCGCCGATCGTGGCGGGGGCCTCGACGACCTCGGTGACCGGCGCACGGATGACGTCGCCCACCTGGACGCTGGGCGGCTCGTCGGTCGTGCAGCCGGTCAGTGCTAAAAGGACGAGCAGCGGGGGAATCCCGCGACGGATCGTCACCCGACCCATCGTAGGAGCAGGGCAGCCCGCCCTCCCAAGCGACCGCTCAAATCATCCGGGCGATCCTCAGCGCGGGCTCACGAGCCTCAGGGCTCCCACGGCCCTCAGCGGCGCCTCCGTGACGCCTTCGTGGGGTCTCAGCCGGAGGCGAGCTGCCTGCCGCGGTCGCGGGCGGCCTCGATGGCGGCCAGGAACGCGGCGCGCACGCTGTGCCGCTCCAGCTCCGCGATGGCCGCGATCGTGGTGCCGCCCGGCGAGGTGACCGCCTCGCGCAGGATCACCGGGTGCTCGCCGGAGTCGCGCAGCATCACCGCGGCCCCGACGATCGACTGGGTGACCATGTCGAGCGCGGCGGCCCGCGGCATGCCGAGCAGGATGCCCGCGTCGACCATGGCCTCGACCAGGTAGAAGAAGTAGGCGGGGCCGCTGCCGGACAGCGCCGTGGCGGCGTCCTGCTGGGACTCGGGGATGCGCAGCACCTTGCCGACGGGCTTGAGCAGGCCCTCGGTGAGCTTCAGATGGTCTTCACCCGCGTGCGCGCCCGCCGAGATCACGCTCATCGCCTCGTCGAACCTGATCGGCGTGTTGGACATCACCCTGACCACCGGCACGTCCACCCCGAGCCGCTGCTCCACGAACGACGTCGTGATGCCGGCCGCGGCGCTGATCACCAGGCGGTCGGCGGGCACGTAGGGGGCGATCTCCGCCAGCAGCGTGGCCATGTCTTGCGGCTTGACGGCCAGGATCAGCGTGTCGGCGCTCTTGGCCGCCTCCGAGTTGGGGACCGTGCGCACGCCGTAGGTGTCGCGCAGCGCCTGCGCCCGCTCGGGCCTGCGCGTGGTCGCCATGATGTCGCCAGGCTTGAACCCGGCCCGCAGCAGCCCCGACAGCAGGGCCTCGCCCATCTTGCCGGTGCCCAGAATCGCGATCATTTCGGCTCCTCGGTAGGTCCTCGAAGCCTATCGGCTAGCCTCGCGACACCAGGGACCTGAGGAAGAAGGCCAGGTTGCGGGGGCGTTCGGCCAGGCGGCGCATGAGGTAGGGGTACCAGTCGGCGCCGTAGGGGACGTAGACGCGCATCTTCGCGCCCAGCCCGGCCAGGCGGGCCTGCTCGGCGGGGCGCACGCCGTACAGCATCTGGTATTCGAAGCCGGTCGTGTCGCGCCCGTCGAGGACGGCCAGCGTCGAGGCGATCCGCACCAGCCTGGGGTCGTGCGTGGCGACCATGGGGTAGCCGGTGCCCGCCATGAGGGCCTTGAGGCACCGTACGAAGGACAGGTCGATGTCGGCGGGCGCGGTGTAGGCGCCGGGGGCGGTGTAGGCCCCCTTGCACAGGCGTACGCGGGCGCCGCCGAGCTTCTCGCAGCGCTCCAGCGCCTCCGGCAGGTACGCCTGCACCACCACCCCCACGTCGGGATGCTCCTTGCGCAGCGTGGCGTGCACGGCGTGCAGCCCGGGGATCGTGTCGTGCTCCTCCGCGTCGAGCGTCACCGTGACGTCCTTGGCCTCGGCGGCCTGGCAGATGACGGCGGCGTGGTCGAGCGCGAGCTGCTCCGACAGCCGCAGGCCGAGCGCGGTGAGCTTGACCGACACGTCCGCGCCGGCGGGCAGCCGGTCGAGGAGCGACAGATATTCGCCGACCGCGCGCTGGGCCTGGGCTCTGTCGGTCACCTCCTCACCGAGATGGTCGGCGGTGACGAGCAGGCCGTTACGGGTCAGCCGGTCGATGACGGCGCCGATGTCGTCGGCGACGTAGCGCCTGACCACGTCCGCGGTCAGCGGTGAGCCGGTGACGAGCCGCTCGGCGCGGCGGCTCTTGGAGATGGCGAGCAGGGCCTGACGGAGCACGCTGACCACACTAACCGCCCACCTCATCGGCATAGCGCTGAACCAGGGACCCGCCTGGTTCGTCCTATGGGTATGCGGACAATGACAGCGACTTTCCTGGCCGGATGTCTGGTGCTCGCGACGAGTTGCGGCGCCGCCCCGCCCGCCGAGCGGGCCGCCTCCTCCGCCCCGGAGAAGCCACCGGTCGTGTCGAGCCCCGTCACCACCACACCCACCACGGCGCCCACGAAGGGTCCTGAGGCGGTCAAGCCGACGGGCGACGCCATCAACGTCCACAAGATCCGCTGGACCAAGGCGAAGCCGGTCTCCAAGAACAAGAAGGTCAAGCTCACCTGGTGGTCGGGCGTCGCGCCCTGCACGGTCCTGGACAGGGTCAAGGTGAAGGAGAGCGCCAAGCGGGTCACCATCACCCTGTACGAGGGCACCGGCCCCAAGGCCGCGAACGTCTCCTGCATCATGATCGCCGTCGAGAAGACCACGACGGTCAAGCTCAAGAAGGCCCTCGGCAAGCGGAAGATCGTGGACGGCGCGAAACCGTGACCTGTCCAACATCGGACACCCCTGATGACAATCGATCGATTTGTTGCGATACATCGATCAGGCGCGTGGGGGCGCCGCGCATCCTCGGGGTCTGGTGAGAGGGCTCGATCCCGCCTGCCATCACCCGTGAGCTGAGCCATCTCCCCAGCGGACCCCGGTACGCGCCCACCGTGCCGGGGTCCGCGTGCGTCATCGCGACGCCTTGCACCCCCTGGGGGCGGCGGGCGGCTCCGAGGTCCAGCCGGATCCCGCGGCGCGGGCCTGGAAGGTGACGGCTTCGTGCGCGGTCCTCCCCAGTCCCGCACGGGCCGCGTAGGACACGCGGGCCAGCGTCGCGCCGGTGGCCGGGTCGAGGATCAGCCGGTAGTAGACAGGCAGGTCCGTGCCCGGCTTACCGCCGGACGAGAGCGTGCCGTCCACCAGGCCGAGGTTCACGGACAGGCCCTTCCTGCCCAGCGGGTCGATCACCGGGCCCACGACCTCGGTGGCCGGCGACCCGGCGAGCAGCCGGAGCAGCGCGGCCCGCTGGGCGGGGGTGAGCGGCATCGACAGGAGGTTCGCCGCCACGGGCAGGAACTGCTCGAACGTCTGCGTGAAGCCGCGGTCGTACCAGACCTTGTGGTAGCCGCGGAGCTTCTCCCTGAGCGCGGCCTCGTCCGTGGGGAGTGCGGCCAGGTCGGCCATGGTGAACGAGGCGACCGATCTGTCGGGGTAGCTGCCGGAGGGTTCGGCGGTCAGGTCGTACCGGCAGCTTCCGAGTTCGGTGGTGACCGGCACGGAGCCGCAGCGCTTCGCGGGCGGGCATTCGTTCTCGACCTTGGCCGGGGATCCGGCGGCCTGCCAGGCGCGCATGTCCGCGGCCGTGGCGGGGCGGGCGATGGAGCGCGGCCAGGACACCGTGAGCACCGTGCGGGCCGGGTCGCGCGGCAGCCAGACCTCTCGCCGGCCGGTCGCCAGCAGGGTGTAGCCGCCGCTCTTCATGTAGCGCCCGCTGACCGTCACCTGCCGCCAGTAGGCGCCGCCCTCGGCGGGCAGTCTTCCGACCCGGTCGGCCAGGTCGAGCAGCTCCTGATTGCGCTGCTGGAGCACCGGGGCGGGCGCGGGGGCGGCCAGGTTCGACACGAGGACCGCGACCAGCGCCACGACGGCGGCCGTGGCCAGCGGCGCCCACATCGCCCTGAAGCGCCGCCACGCGGGCCGCGCCCGGACGCCGGCATGCGGGCCGGTGGCCACGCGGGCGCGGGCGCGGGCCACCACCTCGGGGGACGGCGGCCGCGCGTCCGGGAGCGCGCGAGCGAGCAGGTCCAGCTCATCCATCGAGGTCCTCCTTGAACGGGTTGATCGGGCCGAGCGCCTTGCGCAACTGCTTGCGCGCCCGGTTCAGCCGGGACGCGACGGTGCCGGGCGGGATGCGCAGGGCCTCGCCCACCTCGGCATGGCTGAGCCCGCCGAGCGCGACCAGCAGGACGACGTCCCGGTCGCGCTGCTTCAGCCCGGCCAACGCCCCCGCCAGCGGGCCGGTGAAGCGCGCGGCGGTCACCCGGTCGAGCACCTGGTCCTCGTGGTCCGCGGGATCGTCGTGGCTCCCCCGGTCCCGCCCGGCCGTCCGGCTGATCGCCCGCCACCGCCTGATCTCGGTACGGCGGTGCCGCGCGACGAGGTTCGTGGCGATCCCGTACAGCCAGGGACGCACCGCGCCGATCGCCGGGTCGTAGCCGCCGTCGAGAGCCACCACGAAGACCTCCGCCGCCAGATCGTCGGCCACGTCCTCGGACAGCCGCCGCGCGATGTACCGGTGGATCTCGGCGAAGTGCGCGTCGAAGAGGTCAGGAGGAACCCGCAATCGTTTCATCCCGTTACGAAGGTTGTGGACTGTCACGCCCGTTGTTGCCCGATCGGCGGGAATGCTTTCACGCTCATCGAGGTTGAGTCGGGTAGGCTCAAGTCGTTTGACAAAGACGACACACATCCGTAGCTTGAGTCCGACCGACTCAACTTTGACTACAAGGACGTACTCATGGCACGTGCGGTAGGTATCGACCTTGGGACGACCAACTCCGTCGTCTCGATCCTCGAGGGCGGTGAGCCCACAGTCATCGCCAACGCGCAGGGCTCACGGACCACGCCGTCCGTGGTCGCGTTCGCGAAGAACGGCGAGGTCCTGGTCGGCGAGGTCGCCAAGCGACAGGCCGTCACCAACGTGGACCGGACGATCCGCTCGGTGAAGCGGGAAATGGGCACCAACTGGTCCCAGGAGATCGACGGCAAGAAGTTCTCGCCGCAGCAGATCAGCGCCTTCGTGCTGCAGAAGCTGAAGCAGGACGCCGAGGCGTACCTGGGCGAGAAGATCACCGACGCGGTGGTCACCGTTCCCGCCTACTTCAACGACGCCCAGCGCCAGGCCACCAAGGAGGCCGGCACCGTCGCGGGCCTCAACGTGCTCCGCATCATCAACGAGCCGACCGCGGCGGCCCTCGCCTACGGGCTCGACAAGGAGCAGGACCAGACCATCCTGGTCTTCGACCTCGGTGGCGGCACCTTCGACGTGTCGCTGCTCGACGTCGGCCAGGAGGACGGCCACGGCTTCGTCGAGGTCAAGGCCACCTCCGGCGACAACCACCTCGGTGGCGACGACTGGGACCAGCGCGTCATGGACGAGCTCGTCAAGCGCTTCCAGAACGCGCACGGCGTCGACCTGGCCAAGGACAAGATGGCCCTGCAGCGACTGCGCGAGGCGGCCGAGAAGGCCAAGATCGAGCTGTCCAGCCAGTCCGAGACCAACATCAACCTGCCCTACATCACGGCGTCGTCCGAGGGCCCGCTGCACCTCGACGAGAAGCTGACGCGCTCGGAGTTCCAGCGGCTGACCGCCGACCTGCTCGACCGGACCAAGGGCCCGTTCCACCAGGTCATCAAGGACGCCGGCATCAAGGTCGCCGACATCGCCCACGTGGTGCTCGTCGGCGGCTCGACCCGCATGCCCGCCGTCTCCGAGCTCGTCAAGGAGCTGACCGGCGGCAAGGAGCCCAACAAGGGCGTCAACCCCGACGAGGTCGTCGCCATCGGCGCCGCTCTCCAGGCCGGCGTGCTCAAGGGTGAGGTCAAGGACGTCCTGCTGCTCGACGTGACCCCGCTGTCGCTGGGCATCGAGACCAAGGGCGGCATCTTCACCAAGATCATCGAGCGCAACACGACGATCCCGACCAAGCGCTCCGAGGTCTTCACCACGGCCGAGGACAACCAGCCGTCGGTGCAGATCCAGGTCTACCAGGGCGAGCGCGAGATCGCTTCTTACAACAAGAAGCTGGCCACGTTCGAGCTGACCGGCATCGCGCCGGCGCCGCGCGGCATCCCGCAGATCGAGGTCACCTTCGACATCGACGCCAACGGCATCGTCAACGTCTCCGCCAAGGACCTGGGCACGGGCAAGGAGCAGACGATGACCATCACCGGCGGCTCCGCGCTGCCGAAGGACGACATCGAGCGGATGATGCGCGAGGCCGAGTCGTACGCCGAGGAGGACAAGAAGCGCCGCGAGGAGGCCGAGGTCCGCAACAACGCGGACGGGCTCGCCTACCAGACGGAGAAGTTCCTCCGCGAGAACGACGACAAGGTCCCCGGCGACATCAAGACCGAGGTCAACGACTCCCTGACCGAGCTGAAGAAGGCTCTTGAGGGAACCGACACCGACGTCATCCGCACCTCGGCGGAGAAGCTGGCCACCGTCAGCCAGAAGATGGGCTCGGCGATCTACGCGCAGAGCCAGGCCCAGCAGGGCGGCGAGGGCGCCGCTCCGCAGGACGCCGCCGACGACCAGGACCAGAAGGCCGACGACGACGTGGTCGAGGCCGAGATCGTCGACGAAGACCAGCCGAAGAAGGACAAGTGATGCCGCCGCGTGAAAACGGGCATGAGGAGCCAGTGATCCGCGACAACCGCAAGATCGACCCTGAGACGGGGCAGGTGCGCGAGGCCCAGGGCTTCCCGCAGGAGGCGCCCGACGCGGCGCCGCAGGCCCAGGACGGCGAGCTGGCGGCCCAGCTCGCCGAGCGGACGGCCGACCTGCAGCGTCTCCAGGCGGAGTACACCAACTACCGCCGCAGGGTCGAGCGCGACCGGGCCGCGGTCCGCGAGCAGGCGGTCGCGGGAGTGCTGGCCGAGCTGCTGCCCGTGCTCGACGACATCGGCAGGGCCCGCGACCACGGCGAGCTGACCGGTGGCTTCGCGAAGGTGGCAGAGTCACTGGAAGCGGCGGTCACGAAGCTGGGCCTCAGCGCCTACGGCCAGAAGGGCGACCCGTTCGACCCGATGGTGCACGAGGCTCTGATGCACAGCTACTCGCCCGAGGTGACCGAGCCGACCGCGATCGAGGTGCTGCAGCCTGGATACCGGATGGGTGACCGGGTGCTGCGCCCGGCGCGGGTGGCCGTTGCCGAGCCCGAGGACGCTCCTCCCGCGTCCAATGACGACGACGACAACTAACACGAAGACGAAGGGCCGCAGATGAGCACCAAGGACTACCTGGAAAAGGACTACTACGCCGTCCTTGGTGTGCCCAAGACCGCCACCGCCGACGAGATCAAGAAGGCGTACCGGCAGCTGGCCAGGCAGTACCACCCGGACACCAACCAGGGCGACTCGGCCAAGGAGACCAAGTTCAAGGAGGTCTCCGAGGCCTACGACGTCCTGTCCGACGGCAAGCGCCGCAAGGAGTACGACGAGGCGCGCACGCTGTTCGGGTCCGGGGTGGGCGGCCAGCGGCCGGGCGGTGGCGGTTTCCCGTTCGACTTCGGCGACCTGTTCGGCGGCACCGGCCAGCAGGGCCAGCCCAGCGGCGCGGGAGAGCGGCTCGGCGACCTGTTCGGGGGGCTGTTCAACCGCGGGGGCGGTGCCGGCTCCGCCCGTACGACCAGTGCGACCAGGCCGAGGCGTGGCCAGGACATCGAGTCCGAGGTCACGCTGACGTTCACGGAAGCGGTCGAGGGCACGACGGTGTCGCTCAGGCTGACCAGCTCGGCCGCCTGCAAGGCGTGCACGGGCACCGGCGCCAAGGCGGGCACGACCCCGAGGGTCTGCCCCACCTGTGAGGGCACCGGCGCGGCCAGCCGCAACCTGGGCAACTTCGCCTTCTCCGAGCCCTGCCGCGACTGCAAGGGCCGCGGGCTGATCGTGGACGACCCCTGCCCCGTGTGCGAGGGCAGCGGCCGGGCCAAGAGCACCCGCACCATCCAGGCCAGGATTCCCGCGGGGGTGGCCGACGGCCAGCGGGTCAAGCTCAAGGCCAAGGGCGCGCCGGGTGAGAACGGCGGCCCGGCGGGCGACCTCTACATCCAGACGCACGTCAAGGCGCACGCCGTGTTCGGCAGGTCGGGTGACAACCTGACGATCACTGTGCCGGTGACGTTCACGGAGGCCGCGCTGGGCGCGGAGATCAAGGTGCCCATCCTCAAGGGTCTGCCGGTCACGCTGCGTATTCCCGCGGGCACGCCCAACGGGCGCACGTTCCGCGTGCGCGGCAGAGGCGTCGCCCGCAAAGACGGCACCAAGGGCGACCTGCTCGCAACGGTCGAGGTGGTCGTGCCCAAGACGCTCGACGACAAGTCTCGCGAGCTTCTCACGGAGTTCAACACCGCGATCGCGGGTGAGGACCCGCGCGCTGATCTCATTCAGCGAGCCAGAAGCGAGTAGCCGATGGACGCCAACTATTTCGACCTGTCAGACGACACGCCCGTCTATGTGATCTCGGTGGCCGCGCAGCTGTCGGGGCTCCATCCGCAGACGCTGCGGCAGTACGACCGGCTCGGCCTGGTGAGTCCTGGGCGCACGGCCGGGCGCGGCCGCCTTTACTCGACACGCGACATCATCCAGCTCCGCGAGGTGCAGCGGCTCTCCCAGGAGGAGGGCATCAACCTCGCGGGGATCAAGCGGATTCTCGAGCTCGAGAACGAAGCTCTGCGGCTGCGCGAGGAGGTCCACCGTCTGCGCGCCGAGATGCGGATGGTGCGCGCGCTGATCCGCTACGAGCTGCCACCGGGGGCCTAGAAGATCATGGACTACAAGCTCACCCAGAAGAGCCAGGAAGCGCTCTCGGGTGCCATGCGGCGTGCCGCCGCCGACGGCAACCCGGAGATCTCCCCGGCCCACCTGCTGACCACACTGCTCTCTCAGACGGGCGGCACCGCCGTACCGCTGCTCGAAGCCGTCGGCGCCGACTGGCGCACGCTCCGGGCGCGGGCGGAGGAGCAGCTCGCGGCGCTGCCGAAGGCGCAGGGCTCGACGGTGGGGGCGCCGTCGAGCTCGCGCCAGCTCCTGACGGTGATGAACACCGCCGCCCAGCACGCCAACCGGCTCGAAGACCTCTACGTCTCCACCGAGCACCTGCTGGTCGGCCTGGCCGCCGACGGGGGGCCGATGGCCGAGCTGCTCAAGACACAGGGCGCGGCGCCGCAGGCGCTGCTCGACGCGTTCGAGAAAGTACGCGGCCACGCCCGCGTCACCAGCGAGACTCCTGAGGACACCTACCAGGCGCTGGAGAAGTACGGCGTCGACCTGACCGAGCACGCCCGCGGCGGCAAGCTCGACCCGGTCATCGGCCGCGACTCCGAGATCCGCCGCGTCGTCCAGGTGCTCAGCCGCCGCACCAAGAACAACCCGGTGCTGATCGGCGAGCCCGGCGTCGGCAAGACCGCCGTCGTCGAGGGCCTGGCCCAGCGCATCGTGGCCGGCGACGTGCCGGAGTCGCTGCGCAACAAGCGGCTGATCTCGCTCGACCTGGGCGCGATGGTGGCCGGGGCGAAATACCGGGGCGAGTTCGAGGAACGCCTCAAGGCCGTGCTCTCCGAGATCAAGGAGAGCAACGGGCAGATCGTGACGTTCATCGACGAGCTGCACACCGTCGTCGGCGCGGGGGCCGCCGAAGGCGCGATGGACGCGGGCAACATGCTCAAGCCGATGCTGGCCCGCGGTGAGCTGCGCATGATCGGCGCGACCACGCTCGACGAATACCGCGAGCGCATCGAGAAGGACCCGGCGCTGGAGCGGCGCTTCCAGCAGGTCTACGTGGGCGAGCCCACGGTCGAGGACACGATCGCGATCCTGCGCGGGCTGAAGGGCCGCTACGAGGCCCACCACCAGGTGCAGATCGCCGACGGCGCGCTGGTGGCCGCCGCGGCGCTGTCCGACCGCTACATCACCAACCGCTTCCTCCCCGACAAGGCCATCGACCTGGTCGACGAGGCCGCCTCGCGGCTGCGCATGGAGATCGACTCCCGTCCCGTGGAGATCGACCAGCTCCAGCGCAACGTCGACCGGATGAAGATGGAGGAGCTGGCCCTGTCGAAGGAGACCGACGAGGCCTCCGTCCAGCGCCTCGAACGCCTCCGCCAGGAGCTGGCCGACCGCCAGGAGGAGCTCAACGCCCTCGTCGGCCGCTGGGAGCACGAGAAGGCCGGGCTCAACAAGGTCGGCGAGCTGAAGAAGCAGCTCGACGAGGCCAGGGGCGCCGCCGAGCGGGCCCAGCGCGACGGCGACTTCGAGGCCGCCTCCAGGCTCATGTACGCCGAGGTGCCCCGCCTGGAGCAGGCGCTGAAGGCCGCCTCCGACGCCGCGCCGCCGGACAACGCCATGGTCAAGGAGGAGGTCGGGGCCGACGACATCGCCGAGGTGATCTCGTCGTGGACCGGCATCCCCGCAGGGCGCCTCCTGGAGGCGGAGACGGCCAAGCTGCTGCGGATGGAGGATGAGCTGGGCCGGCGGCTGATCGGCCAGCAGCGGGCCGTACAGGCCGTCTCCGACGCCGTACGCCGCAGCCGCGCCGGCATCGCCGACCCGGACCGGCCCACGGGCTCGTTCGTCTTCCTCGGCCCGACGGGTGTGGGCAAGACGGAGCTGGCCAAGGCGCTGGCGGAGTTCCTGTTCGACGACGAGCGGGCGATGACCCGCATCGACATGAGCGAATACTCCGAGAAGCACAGCGTGGCCAGGCTCGTCGGCGCGCCTCCCGGCTACATCGGCTACGAGGAGGGCGGCCAGCTCACCGAGGCCGTCAGGCGGCGCCCGTACACCGTGGTGCTGCTCGACGAGGTCGAGAAGGCCCATCCCGAGGTGTTCGACATCCTGCTGCAGGTGCTCGACGACGGGCGGCTGACCGACGGCCAGGGCCGCACGGTCGACTTCCGCAACACGATCCTGATCCTGACCTCCAACATCGGCTCGCAGTTCCTCGTCGATCCCAAGCTGGAGAACGGCGCCAAGCGCGAGGCGGTCATGGGCGCGGTGCGCAACGCGTTCAAGCCGGAGTTCCTCAACCGGCTCGACGACGTGATCCTCTTCGACGCGCTCGGCTCCGAGGAGCTGACGCGCATCGTGGACCTGCAGGTCGACCGCCTGGGCCGGCGCCTGGCCGACCGCAGGCTGACGCTGGAGGTCACGCCCGCGGCCCGCGAGTGGCTGGCGATGACGGGCTTCGACCCCATGTACGGCGCCCGTCCCCTGCGCCGCCTGGTCCAGTCCGCCATCGGCGACAAGCTGGCCAAGGCCGTGCTGTCGGGCGACGTCGTGGACGGCGACAAGGTCCGCGTGGAGCTCGGCGACGACGAACTGCTCGTCCAGCGGGGCTGAGCACTCAGCGAGAAGCCCGGAGATCCAGCCGATCTCCGGGCTTCGGCGTGTCATGGCACGGTCATCCGGCCGCCCGCTCGGTAAGGTTCGCCCCACTCTTCGGACAAGCCGCACTCCCCGGGCGCCTGGCCTGACTACCTTCGGCGTTCGTCAGATCACCGAAATCGTTCAGGGGGACGCGAAGTGCCATCTCGGAAGATCCGAAGCATCCTTACGGTGGCTGCTCTGACCGCCGGCGTCAGCTGGCTGACCGCAGGCCCCTCGCCGGCGGACTCCTGCCCGGACACCGAGCACGCCCTGCTGTCGAGCAGCTCGATCGCGGCGCACTGCGGCAAGCAGAGCCGTGTCCGCATCAACGACGGCGGCAAGGCCAGCAGCAGGATGGTCACCACGGAGAGCAACAAACTGGCCATGGCCGCCGGGGACCTGGCCAGGCAGCTCGGCCTGACCGGTCTGGCGACCGGGAAGTCCGCGCTGGGCACCGCCGACCTCGGCGGGGTCGCGGCCACCTGGGGCATGCCCTCGCTGGCCTCCGGCGCTCCGGCGCTTTTCCCCGCCGTGCCCGGCCCGATCGGGATGAAGGACCTGTCGACCATGGCCGGCATCCCGGCGCTGCCCGCCCTGCCGGCGCTGCCGCAGCAGCCGCTGCAGTCGAAGGTGCCCAGCGAGATGTCGCTCGGCCAGTCTCCGTACCACAACCGCGTCGCCGGCACCGGCATCCAGTCGCCGCTGGACCTCGAGAAGCCGGTGTACGAGGTCGGGGCCGACGTCATCGGCGTGCTGCTGCCGAAGGCGGTGGAGAGCGTCGAGGGCACCTCGATGCTGCCCGGCGGGCAGCCCGTGGTGGAGGGCTTCACCGGCCTGGCCCACGGCCTCGGCCTGCGCTGAGCGGCGACCTGGCCTTGGTCGGCCCAGGCCACCTCACCCGGGCGCGGAACGTGCCTGCCGCGCCCGGCTCCCCATAACCGAAGGGGCCGCGGCCGCCGACCGCGGCCCCTTCGCGTTACGACCGTGCCGTCAGCGGACGGATCCGCCGTCCGGCGACCGTGCCCTCAGGAGACGAGCTCGTCGAGCTCGTCCTCCGGCAGCCCGAGGTCGACCCTGATGCGATAACGGGTGCGAAGTGCCGCACCATGATCAGGATCGCTCTCGTCGGAGCCCAGTGCCGCCTGGGTGGCCCACTCGAGCCCCCCTTGGAGATCGCCGTAGGCGACCAGTGTCTCGGCGATCGTGTGTGCTGTCGCCGTTGAGATGCCGCCCTCAGCGCGGATAGTCTCGATGACCTCCCTAGCCTCATCGGGTCTGTCGAGCTCGAAGAGCGTGTCGGCGATGCCGGCACGCGCGTCGAAACCCGCCTCGCCACCGTCCTCGACCGCGCGCTGGAAACACTCCATGGCGCGCGCGGGCTGGCCCGCCGCTCGCCACTCCTCGGCGGCGAGAACCAGGATGGATGCCCTGGAGACGTCGCCCGACGAATAGCCGAGGGCGACGTCGTATAGCCGACCGGCCAGGGAACTGTGGTCGTCGGCCAGTAGGGCCTGCTCAAGCAGACGATCAAGGTGCTCACGGGTCACATACGCCACACCGCGAGACTACCGAGCTACCCGGGCTTTTGCCCGGTCAATGCACATCGCCGCTCACTTACAAATTCGGCAACGTCCTGTCAAAGGCTGGTTACGCAGAGCGTGTCTACGCAGCTCATCGGGCATATACAGCTCGCTTTGCGTCACGCGAGCGAAGGGGCTGTGATGGGCATGTCCAAGCAGATGACCTTCACCCTGGCCTGTGCCGTCGTGTTGTCGGCCCTCGTTCCCGGAGTGGCCGGCTATTTGTCGGCCCGCTTGGAGGCCATCGAATCCGCAGAACGCAACCTCCGCGCGCTCGAAGTGAGGCTGCATGTCCGCGAGGCCAGGGACGCCCGCGCGGTCTCGTACCCCGCGCCCTGTCTGCGCACCCCCGCCACGCCGCGCTTCCAGCAGGTGCCCGCCACCGCGCTGGGCGAGCACCGCGGGAAGGTCTGGGTGCGGCACGTGCCGGCCTGGCTGTCCGGCCTGCTGGCGGAGGTCGGCGAAGTCGGCGGGAGCGAGCCGCTACGCGTGCGGTGACCAGGATTTGAGCTGACGGGACAGGAAGCCCCTGATCAGATGCTTGGCCGCCTCGATGATCTCTGGAGAGCCGTGCGGGTCGTGGCGGAAGGCCAGCTTGAGCACGGAGTCACCCGCCTCGACGGCCACCAGCACGGCCACGTCCAGCTCCGGGCTGTCGGCCAGCCCGAACTCCTTCAGCAGCAGCCCGCGCAGCCGGCCCGCGATCACCGCGTTGTTGTCGGAGTCGGAGTCGAGCAGGTTGAGGTCCACCGCGTCGCCGAAGTGCAGGCTCTTGAAGCCGGCGACGGTCCTGTGCATGTCGACGTACTCGTCGATGATCGCGTCGACCGCCTCCCACCAGCCGCGGTAGTCCTGCTCCAGGAACCGGCGATCGACCCGGCGCACGAACTCCTCGACGTTGCGCCGCGTGAGCTCCTGCGTGATGGCGCGTTTGTCGGGGAAGAACTGGTAGACCGAGCCGATCGCGACGCCTGCCCGCTCGGCTATGCGGGTGGTGGACAGCGACTCGTACCCGATCTCGTCGAGCAGGGCGGCACAGGCGTCGAGCATCCGCTCGACGCGCCGTGCGCTGCGGCGCTGTGCGGGCTGCCGCCTGAGGGCTTTGGGCTGTGAGCAATCATCATCCATTTGCGGCGAAGACACGTATTCATCTTCTCCTGTACGAGCGATCGTTACCTGGCAATTTGTGAATTTCCCCGGGATCCACTCAATCGGGCCAGTCCACGCATCACACGCGGCGAAATCCTGGACAGGGCATATCCGATTCTGCCCTCCAGGTTGACCGGAACGACGGCCTGATTTCTGTGCACCGCCCGGAGAATGTGCGCGGCCACCCGCTCCGGCGGATATCCGCGCCGCGCCAGCCCGCGGACGGCCTGGTCCCGCAGGTCGGCGCCCACGTACGCGGTGTTGCTCGCGATCGGCGTGGAGATGAAGCCCGGGCAGACGGCGCTGACCCCGATGCCGTGACCGGCCAGCTCGGCCCTCAGGCAGTCGCTGAGCATCTTCACCGCGGCCTTCGAGGTCGAGTACGCGGGCAGCAGCCGCGAGGGCGCGAACGCCGCCAGCGAGGCGATGTTGACGATGTGGCCGCCCTCGCCGCGCTCGATCATGGCGGCGCCGAACAGGCGGCAACCGTGGATGACGCCCCACAGATTGACGTCGATGATCCGCCGCCAGTCGTCAACCGTGTGATCGAAAAAGGACCCCGCGACGGCGATCCCAGCGTTATTAACCACAATGTCCGGCACGCCATAATCAGAGATGATTTTTTGCGAAAAATCCTCCATCTGATCGATATTCGCGACATCGACCTGTACCGCATGCGCCGTACCACCAAGGTCCTTCGCGATGGCGCCGGCGGCCCGCGCGGCGGCGTCGGCGTCGATGTCCGCGCACACCACCTCCGCCCCGTGCGCCGCGAACGCCCGGGCCGTCGCCAGCCCGATCCCCGACCCCGCTCCCGTGACCACCACCAGCCGATCGGCGAACATCTTGCCTCCCTCTCCCGCCCGCGCCCGCCGCAGTGCTCTGGCGGGGGCGGCTCCGTCCACGTGCGCGGCGAACTCCCCCACCATCCCGGCGACGACCTCGGGACGGCTCCGATGGATCCAGTGCCCTGCCGCGACCTTCCGATGCCACAGCCTGGGCGTCCACTGCCCGGCCGCGGCCAGCACCGCGCCCGACACGAACGCGTCGCGGCTGGACTCGATGACCTGCACGGGCACGTCCACGCGCGGATCGCGACCGTCTCCCCTGAGCGCCCCGCGCATGTTCCGCCGGTAGAGCCACAGCCCGTTGCGCCCGTCCTCGACCAGCGTCTCGGCCGGATGCCCCGGTCTGGGCCGGACGCCGTCGCCGCGCCGCAGGGTGCGGCCGACGGCCCTGGGCATGATCGCGCCCCAGGCCAGCTCGGGCAGCACCGGGATCAGGAAGGCGCCGATGTACCAGGCCTTGGCGAGCTGCGCGGCGACGTCGCGGCGCCTGCCGTGCCGGGCGAAGTGCGCGAGCTGCCGCAGCCCCGGGCCGCCGAAGCTGGTGAAGGAGGCCACACGGTCCCGCGTCTCCGGTCGCGCCACGGCCTCCCAGCCCTGCAGCGACCCCCAGTCGTGCCCGACGAGGTGGACGCGGGGCTTGCCGACGGAGTCGAGCACGGCGGACAGGTCGCCGATCAGCCGGTCGAAGCCGTAGGCGCGACGGTCGCGCGGGGCGCTCGACCGGCCGGCCCCCCGCACGTCGTAGCGCACCACGTGGAAGCGGTCGCGCAGCAGCGCGGCGACCTCGTCCCACACCCGGTGCGTGTCCGGGTAGCCGTGCAGCAGCAGGACCGTCGGACGGGCGGGGTCGCCCTCCTCGAAGACCGCCAGCCGTACGTCACCGGACTCCACCCAGCGCATCGCGGACCCCCTGTTGGACGCGTAATCCAACAAAGGATAGATCGCTCAGGGCTGTGCGGCCAGACCCGCGCAGGAGCGCAGCGCCTTCCAGTCGGTCACCGCCTGGGTCTTGGCCGCGCCGGTCATCGGGATCGGCACGCCGCCCTGGATGGTGGCCGGGGTCCAGCGGTCCTTCAGCACCTTCCGCCCGTTGATCGTCAGCGTCAGCACCCCGGTCCTGCCGGTCGTCCCGGGGGTGGAGTTGTAGAAGACGAAGTTGCCCATGCCGTAGCTGACGTAGGCGTCATCGAGGTATCCGGCCCCGAGCAGGATGTGCGCGTGCCCGCCGATCACCACGTCGGCCCCCGCCTTGACCAGCTTGGGGGCGAGGGAGAGCTGCGCCGGGTTCGGGCACTTCTGCATCTCGGTGCCCCAGTGCAGGTGCACGATCACGGTGTCGGAGTTCTTGCGCGCCTGCCGTACCGCCTTCAGCAGCGCGGGCTCGTCCTTGGCCGAGGCCAGGCCGCCCTTGTCCGCCGTGGCCGTCCACGCCTGGATGAACTCCGCGTCGAGCACCTGCGTGGCCCCGATGATCGCCACCCGGTTGCCGTTCACCGTCTTCCTGAACGGCTTGTACGCCTCCGCCGCGTTCTTCCCGATCCCGACCACGGGGAACTTGCTGCGCTTGATCGCCGCCAGCGAGTCCGCCAGGCCACTGTCCATGTAGTCCATGCCGTGGTTGTTCGCCATCGACACCACGTCGACCCCGGCCCCCTTGAGCGCGGTGAACGCGGTCGGCGGCGCCCTGAACGTGAACTGCTTACCCGGAGCCGGCGTCCCCGCCGTCGTGATGGCCGTCTCCAGGTTGATCATCGATAAGTCCGACGCGCGCAGCACGCTCGCGATGGGCCCGAGGGCCGTGCGCGGATTCGCGAGCCGGTTCCGCAGCATCCCCTCGAAGTGCACGTCCCCGCCGAAGGAGATCGTGTACGGCCGCCGCTCAGCCGCCGGCTTCTTCGTCGGGGCGCCGGACGCCTGCTGGTCCACCTGCTTGCTCTGCGGCTCCCGCTCAGGTGCCGGCGAGCAGGCCGCCAGCGAGGCGACGACAGCCAGCGCCGGGAGGGCAAGGGGGAGTCTCATCTGCTGCCACTTCCGCTCGAATCCTTACGTTCAAGGATCGAGCATGACATGCAGTGCGTATTACCGCGCAGCCTCCCCGTTGCTCAGCAACTTGGACATAGCGCTCCACGTCCGGTCATCCGCCGGTGTGTAGACGATCAGCCGGATCTCGGGCGCGGCCAGAAGATTGGTGCTGCTGAAGCGCAGCACCCCCATCTCCACGTTCCGGTACGACTTCGTCCTCGGCCCCGGCTCGGCCACGTCCTGCCTGGCCCAGAGCTGCGCGAACTCGGCGCTCACCGAGCTCAGCCTGCGGACGAAGTCCTGCCAGCACGGGTCGTCCGCGTGCCGGCTGTAGGCGCCCCTGAAGACGGCCACGGCTCTGGCCAGCTCCTGGTCGCGATCCAGCAGGAGCGAGGTGGGGTGCAGGTTGAGGGAGGTGTACCAGAGGGAGTTCCGCTCCCCCTCGGGCGCGTCGACCAGCTCGGGGAACAGCAGCGCGTAGGCGGAATTCCAGGCCAGGACGTCGCAGCGGCTGTTGGCGACGCAGGCGGGCATCTCACCGAGCCGGTCGAGTATCCCCCGCATCTCGGGCGTCACCTGGCCGGTGTCCACGTCCAGCGGGACCTGCACCTGTCCGGCCAGCCGGTAGAGGTGCTGCCGCTCGGCGCTGTCGAGCCGGAGCGTGCGCGCGATCGCGTCGAGCACCTGGGTGCTGGCGTTGATCGGGCGGCCCTGCTCCAGCCACGTGTACCAGGTCACGCCGACGCCGGCGAGCTGCGCGACCTCCTCGCGCCGCAGGCCGGGGGTGCGCCTGCGCGGGCCTGGCGCGAGCTCGACCATCTCCGGGGTGATCCGCTCGCGGCGGGTGCGCAGGAAGGCCGACAGGTCGGCTCGCCTTGCTTCTGCCACGGTCATCTCTCCACAATGGTGGACATAGCGGCATTTATCCAGTTACCGCCAGTACCAGTATAAAGGGACTCTCGTTACTGGTACTGGATCCGCTGCAGACTGGTCGGCATGACGCAAACTGCCGCCTTTACCTCTCCTGCGCACACAAAGCCGCAGAAGACCAAGGCCAGCGGTCTGCTCCTGGCGATCATCCTCGTGGGGCAGTTCCTGGCCATCCTGAACGTCAACATCGTCAACGTGGCCACCCCGACCATCGAGTCCGACCTGCACTCCTCAGGCGCCGGGCTGCAGATGATCGTCGCCGGATACACCATCGTCTACGCCGTCCTGTTGATCACGGGAGCCAGGATCGGCGATCTCTTCGGCTATCGCAACGCGTTTCTCGGCGGGCTGGCGGTCTTCACCGTCACCACGCTCGGCGCCGGCCTGGCTCCCTCCACCGGCTGGCTGATCGCTTTCCGCTTGCTGCAGGGCGCCGGGGCGGCGCTGATGATGCCGCAGGTGCTCACCTTGATCCAGCGCAACTACCAGGGGGCGGCCAGAGGCAGGGCGATCGGCCTCTGGTCCTTGGTGATCAGCGGGGGCATCGTGGTCGGCCAGGCGCTCGGCGGGATCCTGCTGGGGTTCGGCGCGGGCTGGAGGCTGGTCTTCCTGGTGCTGGTCCCGGTCGGGGCGCTGCTGATGGCGGCCGGGCTCCGGGTGCTTCCCGCCGACGCGGGCGGCGGCAAGACGGGGCTCGACCCGTGGGGCCTGGTGAGCCTGTCGGCGGCCGTGCTGCTGCTCGTGGTGCCGATGGTGCTCGGCCGCGACCTCGGGTGGCCGCTGTGGGGCTGGATCTCGATGGGGCTGAGCGTGCTGATGTTCGGGGCGTTCGTCCAGATCGAGCGGTGGGTGACGGCTCGGGGCGGGCGTCCCCTCGTGGACGCGCGGGTGCTGCGCGCGCCCGGCATGCGGCCGGGGCTGGCGATTCTGCTGTTCGGCCCGGCGACCTGGGGCGCGTTCCTGTTCACCTCGGCCCTGCACCTCCAGGGTGACCTGCACCTGACGCCGCTGGGCTCGGGCATGATGCTGGTGCCGTGCGCGCTGGCCTTCGGCCTGGTCGGGCTCGCCTGGCCGCGCCTGCCGATCGGGCTGCAGCGCCCGCTGGTGCCCGTCGGCTACGTGGTGGCCGCGCCCGCCTACCTCGGGCTGGGGCTCGCCGCCGGCGGCGGTCTCCCGTACGCGATCATGAGCGCCCTGGTCGGCGCCGGCCTCGGTGTGCAGGTCGCGGTGACGAACATGGCGACCGAGCAGGTGGACGGCGCCTTCGCGGCGGACGCGAGCGGCGCGCTGCTCACCGTGATGCAGCTCGGCCAGGTCATCGGCGTCTCGACGGTCGGCACCCTGTTCATCACGCTGAGCCAGAACCACGGCCCGGTGGCCGGACCCTCCGCCTCCCTGTGGGCCGCCATCGCGATGGCCGGCCTGGCCGTCCTCGCCGGGCTGAGCTCCCTCTTCCTCGTACGAGGCCGCGTACCGGCCCGAGCGTGACCCGGTGCGGCGCGTCCCAGAGAGGGACGCGCCGCACTCATATGAGCCGACCGACCAGCCAGCCGAACGCGGTGAGCAGCCCGGCGACGACGAGCCCGGCCACGATCCCGTGCAACACGTCGGCGCGGAACCACGACCACAGGCGCATCGGCCACCGCCCTTCGTCGTCCGGTAACGCGTAGGGCCTGATCTCCTTGGCGATCGCCCGCAGCAGCTTTCGCGGCCGCCGGCCGAACGCCGTGACCTCGATGGTCAGGGGTGTGAAACCCGCCTTGACGCAGATGCGGTAGTGCGTGGTCCGCACGCTCAGCTTCACGCTGCGCGCCCGGCCGTCGTTGAAGGCGCCGTGCAGGTCCACGGCGTCGAATTTGGCGCCGTCGCGGCACTCGATCGTCAGTTCTTTCCTGGCGGACTCGAGCAGCTCCATCACGTCGCACATCGCGGAGAATTGCGCTTCGCGATTGAGCGGGGCGTACAGACGGTGATACCGGCGTGGTAGAAACGGCATTACGGTCTCCTGGTGATGAACCAGATGTCAAAGAAGTCGAATATGCGGCATGGGGGCACCCAGGAATGGCTGGGTGAAATGTTTTCCGCCACCCGCAAGAGATGGTGAACACGCAGAAAGGTCAGCCTGCTCGCCCTTGCCGGTGGCCGCCGTCGTTTCTCGCGCCGCGTCCGCACGCCGGTCGACGGCGTGGAGCGGCAGAGCGTGACAGGCCCCGGATATGACACGGGAGCATCGACACCGCGATCGGGCAGCGTCCATGCGGGGGGTCGCCGCCTCGACGGTCCTGGGGTGGGGACCGGGTGGATGCTCCAGGCCTACGAAAGATGGGGTCGGAGGTTGATCATCAGGGGGGTCGCTGTGCCATGATGTGTGCGTCTTCTACGCTCGCCTGTGCGGCGAGCAGGAGTGCTGCCGAGGCCTTGCCGGGCCTCGTGGGGAGCGGCCCTGCGACGTTGCGTCATCAACTTCGCCGGGCCGTTTTCTTACCCGCTCGTCGTCAAGGTCGCAAGATCGAATTCACCCTCGCGGACGCCGGACGCGAAAGCGGCCCACTCCTCTGGAGTGAACACGAGGACGGGACCGTCATGCTCCTTGCTGTCACGCAGCGCGACGTTGCCGTCCGCCAGTGGAGCGACCTCGACGCAGGTGTCTGCGCCATTGCAGAAGGTGCTCTTCCGCCAAGCCGCCGTCATAGGGTGGTTGTGCATTTTCTCCCCAAATAGCTGAAGGGGCTCCGTTGCCCCTTGTTGAGGTGGGTGTCGCTAACGCCTCCACAGCATGGCCTTGCGTTGGATGAGCACACGTGATTCATCCTCATCGAGCGCCTCCGACCGAATGTGGTCGAAAGCGGTCTCGTATCCGGCCACACGTTCGAGGTCTTCGACGAAGTGAGCAGTGTACAACTGTTCCAGGTACACAACATCGTCAAAAGCCGCAAACTGGAGGTGAATAAACGCACCGGTGTTAACCGGATGAAGTGAGTCCAGGGTGAGGACGTGCACGCCGACGTGCGGAAGCAGGGAAAGCTCCAGGAGATGCTCCATCTGCTCGCGCATCACCGAGGGCTCGCCGAAGCGCCGGGTCAGCGCCGATTCGTCCAGCACCACCGTGAGCCGGCAGGGCTCGGTGCGGTAAAGGACGCGCTTCTGCCTGTCCAGACGGGCTTCGACCCGGCTCCGAACACCGCTGTGCGTGATGCGAGCGATGCCGCGAGAGGCCAGGATCACTTCCCGTGCATAGTCCTCGGTTTGCAGGAGACCGGGCACGACCTGGGGTTCCCATGATCGTTGAGAGATCGCCTCCGCCTCCAGCCCGAGAAATCTTGTGTACTCCTCAGGCAGAGCGTCCTCGTAATCCTCCCACCACCCTCGCTGCTCCGCATCCCGCAGAAGGCCGAAGAGTTCGTCAACTTTGTCTCCGTCGACGCGGTAGAGCTTCGCCATGGCCTTGATGTCGTCAGCGGCCGGCATCGTCTTGGCCGCCTCGATCCGGCTGACCTTGCTCGGGGACCACCCGAGCTCCTTGGCCGCCTTGGCGCCGGTGAGCTTCTGCCGCTCGCGGAGAAGACGCAACTCCTGGCCCAGCCGGAGCCTGCGCACGGTCGGACTGCCCTGCTGCGATGGCACCGTCCACTCTCCTTGTCGGGAATGAAGGTGTAGCCGGAAGGGATCGTTTGGGGCCCGACATTCTGGGCCGTTCGCCCAATCTTACACTGCAAGTTGCATGTGTAGTGCCGCTCGGCCTTGCCAGAAGGCTTTCACGGAGAGAGCGTAGGAGCAAGACAAGCTCCGCGAAGGCGCAGCATGTGGGCCAGCTTTTCGCGGCTCGGCCTCGGTCCCTCGTGAAGCCCTGACAGTTGTCGTGCAAGTTGCAGAGCAAGCCAACCAGCAAGCTGCGAAGAAAGTTAAATCTTCCCTTGCTGAAAGTATTGCAGCGACGAAGCCCTGGAGAGACGATCGACCCAGGAGGGATCTCGAGTGATGAGGAGGCCGGACATGACGACACGGCCGTACACACCGGGCCTTCCGACCACGTTCGCGTGCCCCCATGCCGATCCGCGCGATCCGCATAAGGGCCGCACAGCCGGCAACGTCGCCGTCCCGGAAACGCATATCGACCCCAGGGAGGCCGCTTGCCGGAAGGATTACTCAATCTCCTGAAGAACGCACCGAACATCCGCTCTTTCGAGCACGAAAAAAGCCGGGCCGAGGCTGATCACCCGTTCGCCGCAAATGGGCTGCCACCCTGCGGCGAGACCTGTCACCAGCCGTCGGACCGGCCAAGAAGCCACCTCTGAAAATGCCGCGAAAGGGGTCTTCTATGTACTCACAAGGTACCAAGGGACTCAGCCGAATCAAGTCCCGGATCCGGGAACTCATCGCCTTGGCCGATCGCGAAATCTGCATGGAGCCCGACGAATTCGCCCACCGCATCGGCTGGACCGTGGCGCGGACGGGGTTCGGGGCCCGCCGCTATCGCGACCCGCGTTTCGACCAGCTCAGCCTGCCCCACCGGGTGACGGAGGAGGTGTCCTGACATGCCGAGGAACCCGCGGAACCAGATTTACCCCGCCTACGAGGACCTCCCCGCCGCCGGTCGCGGCGGGCCGCTGGTCAGGCTCTGGCGGATCCGTACGGAATTGCTGCTGATCGCCGGGCTGGCGCTGTTCACGCTGACATTGCTGGGCGCCACCCAAGAGGGCCGCTGGGCGCCCTTCATCCTCCTGACGAGCGCGATCTCGGTGCCGGCTGCCACCAGGATCGGACGCAACTGGATCGCCGCCCGCTTCTGGTGCGTGGTCTCCAGGCACCGGCTGCAGCGGGTCTGCCTGGAGACCACGATGCACACCAGGTCCGGGCGGATCCCGCTGGTGCTGTGGATCACGCCGACGGCGACCGGCGAGAAGGCGCTGATCCTGACGAGGGCCGGGATCTGCGCCGAGGAGTTCGAGGCGTACAGCGAGGAGATCGCGGCGGCCTGCTGGGCCAGGAGCGCGAACGTCTTCCGGCACGTCAAGCGGGCCCAGCTCGTGATCGTCGAGATCGTCCGGCGCGACGAGACGCCCGGAGCGGCCGCCCCCGGGCTGGAGCGCCTCTACGGCCGGCGAGCGTGGATCTCGCTGAGACCGGACCTTGAGGAGCCGCCTGATCTGCGTACGGACGTGGTGCTGCCCGCGGGCGCGCTGGCGAACCGCTAGCACCTCCCAAGCCTGGGGAATCCGGGAAATTCCCCGGGGGTGCAAGCCCCGGAGACCGCGGGGGCTCCGGGGCTTCCCCATGCGCGCGGTACGAGACAAGATGAGTTCATCTGGCGAACTCAGGAGTCGTGATGACGTCGACCGTCCACCGGACCTGTCCCCTCTGCGAGGCCGTCTGCGGCCTGACGCTCACCCTCGACGAGGGCGGGCACGTGACCAGCGTGCGCGGGGACAAGGACGATCCGTTCAGCAAGGGGTTCATCTGCCCGAAGGGCGCCAGTCTCGGCCGGCTCGACGAGGACCCCGACCGCCTGCGCAAGCCGCTGATCAGGGAGGGCGACCTGTGGCGCGAGGTCGGCTGGGACGAGGCGTTCGCCGCGGTGCGGGCCGGGCTCGCCCAGGTCGCCGACCGCCGGTCGACCGCCGTCTATCTCGGCAACCCGAACGCGCACAGCATGGCCGGCGCCCTGTACGGCGCCCCGCTGATCAAGGCGCTCGGCACCCGCAACGTCTTCTCCGCCAGCACCGCGGACCAGATGCCCAAGCACGTCGCTAGCGGCCTGATGTTCGGCCATCCCCTCGCCATCCCGGTCCCCGACCTGGACAGGACCGACTATCTGCTGATGCTGGGCGCGAACCCGCTGGAGTCCAACGGGTCGCTGTGCACCGCGCCCGACTTCCCCGGCAGGCTCAAGGCCCTGCGCGGACGCGGCGGCCGGCTCGTCGTGGTCGATCCCCGGCGTACGCGGACGGCGGCGCTGGCCGACGAGCACGTCTTCGTCCGCCCGGGGACGGACGCGTACCTGCTGTTCGGCATCGTCCACACGTTGTTCGCCGAGGATCTGGCCCGGCCGTCTCATCCGGTCAACGGGCTGGCCGAGGTGCGCGAGGCGGCCAAGCACTTCCCGCCTGAGGCGGTCTCCCTGCGTACCGGCGTGCCCGCCGAGGTGATCGTACGGCTGGCCAGGGAGCTGGCGGGGGCGCCGACGGCGGCCGTGTACGCCAGGATCGGCACCTGCACGGCCGAGTTCGGCACGCTGGCCCAGTGGCTGGTGGAGGTACTGAACGTGCTGACGGGCAACCTGGACAGGCCGGGCGGCGCCATGTTCCCCAAACCCGCCACCGAGTTCGGAGCGCGACGGCGGGCTTACGCGATGGGACGGTGGCGGAGCCGGGTCAGGGGGCTGCCGGAGGCGGGCGGCGAGCTGCCGGTGGCCACGCTGGCCGACGAGATCGAGACGCCGGGCGAGGGGCAGATCAAATTCCTGCTCACGGTGGCGGGCAACCCCGTGCTCTCGGCGCCCCACGGGGACCGGCTCGACGCGGCCTTCGAGCGGCTCGACTTCATGGTGTGCGTGGACCCGTACCTGAACGAGACCACCAAGCACGCGAACGTCATCCTGCCGCCGCCGCGGGTGCTGCAGTCGGGGCACTACGACTTCCTGCTGCTCGGGTTCGCCGTGCGGAACTACGCACGCTACTCGCCGCCGCTGCTGCCGCTCGACGGGCAGCCCTCGGAGGCCCAGATCCTCGCCAGGCTGGCCATGATCGCTTCGGGGCTGGAAGGGGACCTGGACGCGTTCGTGATCGACGAGATGCTGCGTAAGGCCGCGGAGACGCCCGGCTCCGGCATCGAGGGGCGGGACGTGGCGGAGCTGCGCGACCTGCTGGAGGGCGAGACGGGCGCAGAACGCCGGCTCGACCTCATGCTCAGGCTCGGCCCCTACGGCGAGTGGGCCGGCAAGGGCGACCTGTCGCTGCGCAAGCTGCTCGACCACCCGCACGGGCTGGACCTGGGCGCGCTGGAGCCCAGGCTGCCCGAGGTGCTCAAGACCGCGTCGGGCGTCATCGAGCTGGCTCCGCCGCAGCTCATCGAGGACGTGGAGCGGCTGCGCGGCAAGATGGAGGAGGCGCCGCCGGAGATCGTCCTGATCGGGCGGCGGCACCTGCGCTCCAACAACAGCTGGCTGCACAACGTGGGCACGCTGGTCGGCGGCAGCAACACCTGCACACTGCAGATCCACCCCGCAGACGTGGCCAGGCTCGGGCTCGGCGGCGAGGCCGTCGTCACCTCGGCGAAGGGCCGGCTCACGGTGCCGCTCGAACCCACCGACACGATCATGCCGGGCGTGGTCAGCCTGCCGCACGGCTGGGGGCACGCGGGCAGCGCACAGAGCGTGGCGGCCGAGCACGCGGGGGTCAGTGTCAACGCCCTTACCGACGAATCCACCATCGACGTACCAAGTGGTAACGCAGTGTTCAACGGAGTTCCGGTCACGATTTCACCAACCGGGGTGATCACCGCACATTAGGGTGTCGCGCGTGACTATCGCGCCAGAAGAGGACCGCCTGAACACCCAGATCGCCTTCGCCATCGAAATCGACAAGTTGAAGCGGATCATCCGCCGCAACCATCTCATCGACGGTTCGCGGCGGGAGAACACCGCAGAGCACTCCTGGTACGTGGGCACGCTGGCGATGGTCCTGGGCGAGCACGCCCCACCGGGGACCGATCTCCAGCGGGTGGTGGCCATGTTGCTGGTGCACGACCTGGTCGAGATCGACGCCGGCGACACCTTCATCTACGACGCGGCGGCCGTCTCCCCCGACGTGGACGCGCTGGCCGCCGCCGCGGACCGCATCTTCGGCCTGCTGCCGGGCGAGCAGGGGGCGGAGCTGCGGGAGCTGTGGGACGAGTTCGAGACCAGGAAGACGCCGGAGGCGAGATTCGCCAAGGCACTAGACCGGTTCGCCCCGATTTTGGCCAACCACCACACCGAGGGAGGCACGTGGCCGCTGTTCAAGGTCAAGGCCGCACAAGTCAGGGAGAAGGTACAGATCATCGAGGAGGGGTCGCCCTCGCTGGGCGCGTACGCCCGCGAGCTGGTCGAACTCTCCGTTGCCAGGGGACACCTGTCCGAGTGATCCCCTCATGGCGGGGGTAGGGGACTTGTCGTGAAAGAGACAGTACGCGCGAGACGTCGGCAGTTGCGGGGTTTCGCCGGGCCGGTTGCCATCGCCGATCGGCTCGAGAAGTCGAAGGCAATGGACAAACCGGTCAGAGTGCTGGCCAAGGCCGTACGCCGGCGCATCCGCCAGGGCTGGCTACGCGATCTGCTGCACGGCGTGCCCACCGGCAAACCTCTGCACCCGCCGCTGGCCACGGTCAGCCTCGGCTGCTGGCTGTCGGCGGCCGTGCTCGACCTGGCGAAAGCCGATCCGCGCGCCTCCCGCCTGCTGCTGGCCACGGGCATCGCGAACGCGATACCGACGGCCGCGTCCGGGCTGACCGACTGGTCCTCGCTCCACCGTGAACAGCAGCGCGTGGGCTTCGTCCACATGCTGTCGAACCTGGCCGCACTCGGCCTGTTCTCCGCCTCTCTGGCGACCCGCCTGCGCGGCAAGGAGCGGGCCGGGCGGATGCTGTCGTTCGCCGGGCTCGGCGTGGGCGGCCTCGGCGCCTATCTCGGCGGCCACCTGGCCTACCGGCAGGCCGCGGGCGCGAACCACGCCCCGCAGGTCACCCACCTGGTGCCGCTGGGCTGGCACGACCTGTGCCCGCTCAGGGACCTGCCCGACGGCCGCCCGGTCGCCAGGCGGCTCGGCTACATCCAGCTCTTCGTGCTGCGCCAGGGCGACGCCGTGACCGTGCTGGCCGACCGCTGCCCCCATCTGGCGGGTCCGTTGCACCAGGGCAGGCTCGTGATGGAGGACGGGGAGGCGTGCGTGGTGTGCCCGTGGCACAGCAGCACGTTCAGGCTGACCGACGGCTCGGTGAAGCACGGCCCGGCCACCGCGCCCGCGCCCATGTTCGAGACGCGGATCCGGCGTGACGGCACGATCCAGGTGCGGCCTGGGTTGACCTGAGCTTTGGTTGAGGTTCTACCGTCGGGTCATGGGCAAGATTCTGGTGACCGGCGCGACCGGCAATGTCGGCAGGCATGTGACGTCCCAGCTCGCGGAGGCTGGGCTGGAGGTAAGGGCATTCGTCAGGGATCCCGGTAAGGCGGGCCTGACCGTGGAGACCGCACGCGGCGACCTGAACGCGCCCGAGACGCTTGAGCCCGCGCTGGAGGATGTCGAAAGCGTCTTCCTGCTCTGGCCGAGCTTCTCGACGGGCGTGGCGGACAAGGTGGTCGCGGCGATCGCCGAGCGCGCGCGGCGCGTGGTGTACCTGTCCGCGAGCGTGCCCGGCGGCGGGGAGCCGTCGATGCACTACGGGGAGATCGAGCGGCTGATCCGGCGCTCCGGGCTCGGCTGGACGTTCCTGCGGCCCGGCGGGTTCGCGGCCAACACGCTGGGCTGGGCGGATCAGGTCAGGCAGGGCGTGGTGCGCTGGCCGTACGGGCAGGCCGCCAGGTCGCTGATCCACGAGAAGGACATCGCGGCGGTGGCCGTGCACGTGCTGACCTCCGCGGGGCACAACGGGGCCGCCTACCCCCTCACCGGGCCCGAGCAGCTCACCCAGGCCGAGCAGGTACGCCAGATCGGCGAGGCGGTCGGGCGCGAGGTGCGGTGGGAGGAGCAGCCGCTGGACGAGGCGCGTGAGCGGCTGCTGGCCGCCTGGGGCGATCCGGGATTCGTGGAGAGCGCGCTGGAGACGTGGGGGCGTTTCGTGACCGAGCCCGAGCCGGTGACCGGCACGGTGGAGCAGCTGCTCGGCCGGCCGGCGCTGACCTTCCGCCAGTGGGCGGAGGATCACGCCGCCGACTTCAGCTGACCTCGTCGGCGGGGTGCTCGACGAGGGCGAGGATGCGGCTGGACATGAACCTGGCCGTGCGGACCGGCGATCCGCTCCGGGTGACCTCGCTCACCTCCACGAGCCCCCGCCTGGTGGCCACCTCGACCCGCCGACCGGCGCGGGTGGCCCTGATCTCGTAGGTACGCGGCGATCCTCCCGCGTCGATGACGATCTCGACCCGATCACCCTTCATGTACGGATTTATACCCAGAAGACCAATAACTTATCCGTACACCAGTACGATAATCGCCGCAATTCCCACGCAGACGATGACCCCGCGCAGCACCGGAGCAGGGATGCGCCGCCCCAGCCGCGCGCCGGCGAACCCGCCCGCCACCGCCCCCGAGGCCACCCCGGCGACGACCTGCCAGTCCACGTCCGCGACCACGATGAACAACGCGGCGGCCACCCCGTTGACGATCAGCGCGAGGACGTTCTTGGCGGCGTTCACCCGCTGGAGGTGGTCGTCGAGGAAGCTGCCGAGCAGGCCGATCAGCAGCACGCCCTGGGCCGCGCCGAAGTAGCCGCCGTAGACGCCCGCGGCCAGCACGCCCAGCCACAGCGCCGCGCCTCCGTGCGGGTGCGCGTGCTCGCGCCGCGCGGCCAGCCAGGCGTTGAGCCTGGGCTGCACCAGGACCAGCACGCAGGCCACCAGGATCAGCGCGACCACGACGACCTCGAAGACGTCAGGGTCCAGGAACAGCAGCAGGATCCCGCCGATCACCGCTCCGATGCCCGAGGCCAGGCCCAGGCGCAGCAGGCGCTCGCGCTGTCCCGTGAGCTCGGTTCGGTAGCCGTACGCGGCGGTGAAGGAGCCGGGGACGAGGCCGACGGTGTTGGAGACGTTCGCGGTGACGGGATCGACGCCGAGCGCCACCAGCGTGGGGAACGTGATCAGCGAGCCCGACCCGACGACCGCGTTGATGCCGCCGGCCACCACCCCGGCCGCGCAGATCGCGGCCAGTTCCCACCCCGTCAAGAAGCCTCCTCAGGCGTCCGGGCTCTTGGGGGGTGTGAAGAGGCCGCCCAGGTTTTCCAGGACCTTGCCCATCTCCGATGGGATGATCCAGATCTTATTGGCATCGCCCTTGGCGATCTCGGGCAGGGTCTGCAGGTACTGGTAGGCGAGCAGATGCTGGTCCGGCTTGCCGTCGTGGATGGCCCTGAAGACCATGCCGATCGCGTCCGCCTGCCCCTTGGCGCGCATGGCCTGGGCCTCGGCCTCCGCCTGGGCGCGCAGCACGGCCGCCTCCGCCTCGCCGCGTGCCCGCAGCACCGACGCCTGCTGCTCGCCCTCCGCCGCCAGGATCGCCGCCTGCCGCTGCCCCTCGGCGGTCAGCACCGCGGCGCGCTTGTCGCGGTCGGCGCGCATCTGCTTCTCCATCGAGTCCTGGATGGAGGCGGGCGGGTCGATGGCCTTGAGCTCGACCCTGTTGACGCGGATCCCCCACTTGCCCGTCGCCTCGTCGAGCACGCCGCGCAGCGCCGTGTTGATGTCCTCGCGGGAGGTCAGCGTGTGTTCGAGATCCATGCCGCCGACCACGTTGCGCAGCGTGGTGACCGTGAGCTGCTCGACGCCGATCAGGAAGTTCGCGATCTCGTACGTGGCCGCCTTCGGGTTGGTGACCTGGAAGTAGATGACGGTGTCGATGGACACGACCAGGTTGTCGGAGGTGATCACCGGCTGCGGCGGGAACGACACCACCTGCTCCCGCAGGTCGATCATGTCCTTGATGCGGTCGATGAAGGGCACCACGAGGTTCAGCCCGGGGGTGAGCGTCCGGTGGTAGCGGCCCAGGCGCTCGATGATGGCGGCCGTGGCCTGCGGAATGATGCGGATCGTCCGTGCCAGCCCGAAACCCACCGCCGCGACCACGACTAGGGCGACGATGAGCTGTTGGGTGGTCATGACGACGCTCCGAAGCCGAGGGAACCGACTTCGTAGATGCTATTGGTTTGGCCGCTCTTTCAGGGGCTGAGCGGCTTTTATCCGCATAAATGGTGATCTAGTGAGCGCGGGCGTACCAGCGGCCCTCGGCGCTCCTCTCCAGTGTCAGCGGGACCCCGAACGTGTGGGACAGGTTTTCGGACGTCATCACGTGCTCCAGCGGCCCCTGGGACACCACGGAGCCGTGCCGCAGCAGCACCCCGTGCGTGAAGCCGCTCGGCACCTCCTCCACGTGATGCGTCACCAGCACCAGCGTCGGCGAACGGAAGTCGCCCGCCAGCGCCGACAGCCGGCGCACCAGGTCTTCGCGCCCGCCCAGGTCGAGGCCCGCCGCGGGCTCGTCGAGCAGGAGCATCTCGGGGTCGGGCATGAGCGCGCGAGCGATCTGCACCCGCTTGCGCTCGCCCTCGGACAGCGTGCCGAAACGCCGCCTGATCAGGTGGGCCGCGCCCATCATGTCGATCAGCTCGACGGCCCTGGTCACGTCGTTGGAGTCGTACTCCTCGGTCCAGCGGCCCATGATCGCGTAGGAGGCGGTGAGCACGAGGTCGATGACCTTTTCCTCGGGCGGGATCCGCTCGGCCAGCGCGGCGCTCGCCAGCCCGATCCGCGGCCGCAGGTCGAACACGTCCGCCTGCCCCAGCCGCTCCCCGAGAACCTCGACCACGCCCTCACTCGGATAGAGCAACGTGGCCGCGACCTGCAGCAACGTGGTTTTGCCTGCACCGTTGGGACCGATGACGACCCACCGCTCGTCCTCGTTGACCGTCCAGTCGATGCCGCGCAACAGGGCCGCTCCGTCGCGCCTGACGGCGACGTCCTGGAGCCGCAGCACCTGACCACCCATCCCCGATCCCTCCTTAGGAGTCACCCTCTGGACAAACCTATTGCAGGGCGAGCGCTTATCGTGGATCGGTGCGCCCTGAATCACCTGTCTGTCCCCTGCTGGTCGCCTGGGGGAACGCGTGGCTGACCGGTCACGTCGGCCTCGACGAGGCGGCTGACCACGTGGAAGCCGCCGCGGGACCCACCGTCGCGGGCGACCTTCCGCTGCGTAAATACCTGGCAAACCTGCGCTCCGAGGGGCTGCGCGAGCTGCGCCTCGCCCTGCCCGCGCCCGGCGACCCGCTGGGGCTGTCGGGGCCCGCCGTGTTCAACTCGGCCGCGGTGGACGTCGGCCAGGCCGCCATCGTCGTGCTCCAGGACCGCAACCTCGGGCTGGTGCCCGAGCCTGACCTGCGCGGGTCCTCCTATGTCGGTGTACGCCTGGACGTGCACGACTCCGGTCCCGTACGCCATGACCTGCCCTCGCTGGCCGAGGCGGAGCGGGAGCTGTCGTCCGCCATCCGATCGGCCACCGAGGCGCTGACCTCCGTGGACGGGCCCGCGCAGGAGCGTCCTGACCGGCTCGGGCAGCATGGGGGCGAGCTGGCGCCCGGCTATCCCGCACGGGCGCACCGCGTCTCCACGCTGGCCGCGCGGCTGGCCGGCGTGGTGCGGCTGGCCGACGAGCGCGGGCTCACGTCGGGGCAGGTCGCGACGCGGGCGGTGGCGCTGCGCGAGCTCGACCGCGCGGTGCGGCGGGCGCTCGTGGCCGCCCACCACGCGATCTTCGAGCCCCTCAGGAGCCAATAGCCGCGCCCTCGGTGCCGTCTTCTCGGTCTTCTCGGTCCTCTCAGGAGCCGATGGCTGTGTCCTTCGTCTTCCAGAGCCTGACGAGTTTGTCCTTGCCCGCCGAGACGATGGCCGTGCCGTCGTCCAGGGGGACGATGCCGACCGCGTACACGCCGCTCTTGTGGGCTTTGACCGGTTTGCCGAGCGCCTTGCGGGTCTCCGGGTCCCAGAGCCTGATCGTGCCGTCGGTGCTGCCGGACAGCAGCACCGGGCGGCCGTTCACGGAGCCGAAGGACAGCGAGTAGATGATCTTCTTGTGGCCGGACATGGTGCCGAGGGTCTTGCCGTTCTTCGGATCCCAGATCCGGATTTTTCCGTCTTTGCCGCCTGAGGCCACGACCTGCTTGCCGCCCACCTTGGCCACCGCCACCGAGTAGACGCCCCTCGAATGCCCCTTGTACGTCTTGCCGTACGCCTTGCGCTTGGCCAGGTCCCACATCCGCAGGGTCTCGTCCTCGCCGGCCGAGATGGCGATCGCGCGGTCGCCGAGGTGGGTGGCTGTGAGCCAGTTCACCGGCTTGCGGTGGGCCCTGATGCTCCTGCCCGTGGCCTTGCGCTTCTTCAGGTCCCAGAATCGCAGCCAGCCCTTGGCGTCGCCGGTGACCGCGACGTACTTGCCTTTCACCTTGGTGAGCGCGACCGAGTAGACGGCGTCGCCGTGCCAGCCGAGCACCTTGCCCTTGCGGGTCTTGAGGTTCCACAGGCGCACGCTGCCGTCGTAGCCGCCGGAGACGGCCATCGGGGTCTTGCCGACCATCATGCAGGCGACGGCGTAGACCTCCTCGCTGTGGCCCTTCAGCGTGGCCAGGGACTTGTGCTTGGCGAGGTCCCAGAGGCGCAGGCGGCCGTCCTGGCCACCGGTGACCAGCCAGGTCTTGTCGCCCATGGGGACGGCGGAGAGCGTCTGCACGCCCTTCGTGTGGCCCTTGAGCGACTTGCCGTCCTGTTTGCCCAGGGCTGGGACGGTCTGTTGCAGGGGCTGGTCCTGGGTGGGTGTGGGGGCCGGGGTGCCGGTGATGGTGGTGGGCGTGGGGGCCGCGGTCGTGGAGCCGGTCTGCGCGTCCGTCGGGGAGCCCGTGGGCGGGCCCGTCGGGGAGCCGGTCTGTGTGCCCGTGGGCGGGCTCGTCGCGGTGGTCGACGTGGTCGCCTGGGTGAGGGTCCCGTCGGTCTGCGGCGTCGTGCCGAACATCGTCGGGCCCGCGTACAGCACGCCGCCGGCCAGGGTCAGGGCCACCACGAGCGTGCCCGCCACCATGGCCGCGCGCCTGCGCCTGGCCTTGACCTCGGCGGGGCGTTCCTCGGTCGGCGTGTGCTTGAAGAAGGCGTCGTTGCCGCTGTGGCCGCCCTGCTCGGGTGGTGCCGGGGTGCGCCTCTGCCGCCCTTGCGGGGGCGGGTAGGGGGCCGGGCTCAAGGGGTACGGCGGCGGCTGCTGTCCCGCCGGTCCCTGCGGCGGCCGCGACTGGGGGTGCTGCGACGGCGGCGCCTGCCGGGGTGGCGGGGCTTGGGGGCGTGAGGGCTGAGGCGCGGAGGTCTGGGGGTGCTGGTGCTGGGGTGGCGGGGTCTGGGGGTGGGGCTGCCGGGGCACGTAGGGGGCGGCGGGCGGCTGCGGCGGCACGTACGGCGAGGTTCCCGGCCTGGCCGTGGGCGGCGGGACGGCGGGCGCCGGCGGCGGTACGTACGGGTCGCCGGACGGGCTGGCCCAGCCCGAACTCGTGGACGCCGGACGGCCGTCGGGATTCGCCCAGCCCGAGCCACCGGAGCCGGGCGGCCCGGACGGCGTCTGGAACCCCTGCGGACCGGAGGGCGTTCCCGAGCCGTGCGGACCCGAGGGCGTCCCAGAGCCGGGCGGCCCGGACGGCGATCCGGAGCCGTGCGGATCCGAGGGCGTTCCCGAGCCGTGCGGACCGGGAAGTGGTGGGGGGCTGTCTTCGGCGGCGAGCTGGGAGCCGGTGCTGAGAGCGCCTTCGTCGTCCAGCGCCGGCGCCTCCCCCTGGTGCTCCAGCAGGGCGAACAGCGCATCCGCCGCCGTAGGCCGGTCCTCGGCCCGCTTGCTCAGGCACGACTGCACGATCGGCCGCAGCGGGTCGGGGATGGCCGACACGTCCGGCTCCTCGTTCATCACCCGGTAGATGACCGCCGGCAGGCTGTCCTGGCCGAAGGCGGGCCGGCCCGTGGCGGCGTACACCATGGTGAGCGCCCAGCTGAACATGTCGCTGGCCGGACCCACGCGCTCGGCCGAGATCTGCTCCGGAGACATGTACGCGGGCGTCCCCACGACCCCGCTGCTGATCGTCATCGCCGAGTCCAGCGCCCTGGCGATGCCGAAGTCGATCACGCGCGGCCCGTCGGTCCCGAGCAGCACGTTGCTCGGCTTGAAGTCCCTGTGGACGATCCCGGCGCGGTGGATGGCGGTCAGGGCGGTGACCGTGCCGACGGCCAGGCGGTAGAGCGCCCCGCCCGCGCGCGGCCCCTCCCGCTGCACCACGAGCTGCAGCGAGACCCCGTCCACCAGCTCGCTGACGATGTAGAGCTGCTCGCCGTCCATGTTCGCGCCGAGAACCTGGGCGGTGCAGAACTGGGCGACCCGCCGCGCGGCGGCCACCTCGCGCATGAATCGTTCGGAGTCGAGGCCGGGCTTGTCCAGGCGGGTGTTCAGCAGTTTGATGGCGACAAAACGCCCATCGGGCGATTCCCCTTTGTAAACAACCCCCTGCGCCCCTTTGCCCAGACGTCCGAGCAACCGGTATATCCCCAGCGACTGAGGGTCACCCGGTTGTAAGGGGTGCGTTTCCGGCACCTGGTCCTCCCCCTTGTGCTAGACCCCCGATCACAAGCGTGGTAGACCCGCACAATCAACCGCAAGCCATCCCAGGTCACGAAAGATCATCGCTCTTTGCGAAAAATTTGCCCTCCGCAATAATCGTGGAGATGATCGGGGATTTCCAGCACCGTACGGGGAGCCGTCACCATGCGTAGAAGCCTCAGCCTGTTGTTAGCCGGTGGTCTCGCCGCCGCGCCCCTGGTCGCACCGACCCAGGCCGGCGCCGTCACCGCCACCGGCCCGGTCGCGCGGACCGCCTCGATCAAGATTGCGCCGTATTCGAGTTTCAAGATCTCGGTCAAACACAGCAGCCGCACCAAGCGCAGCGGCAAGATCACGTACAGCGTCCAGGCGAAGAACCTGGGCCCCCATTACGCCGACTATTACTGGATGGGCGGCGAGGTGCCCAAGGGCGTCGTGCCCAAGCTGCGCTGGGGCGGCCCGAAGGGCACCAAGTGCACCTGGGAGGGCCGCTGGTTCTGGTGCTGGGGCCCGCTGCGACTGGAGAAGGGCAAGACCGACTGGCTGAAGTTCCAGGTGACGCTGAAGAAGGGCACCAAGGGCGTCGCCAAGGCCCGGGTCGGCGTGATGTCGTTCGACGTCGACCAGGGCATGGAGAACATCGACGAGGAAGAGCTCAAGCGCCTCGGCATCAAGGGCTACTACTGGCTCAAGACGGCCAAGACGCGGATCGTCAGCCCGCCGCCGCGCCGGACGAACCGGACCTGGACCCCGCCCCCCGTGGTCAAGGAGTACAACCCGCCGTCCAGCCACGAGGAGTCCAACAAGAAGAAGGACACCTGACCGGTCAGCCCAGGCCGTGACGTACGGCGTACAGGGCGGCCTGGGTGCGGTCCTGGACGCCCAGCTTCATCAGCACGTTGGAGACGTGGGTCTTGACGGTCTTCTCCGCGACGGTCAGGCTCCGCGCGATCTCCCTGTTGGACCGGCCGGCCGCGATCAGCGCGAGCACCTCACGCTCGCGCTCGGTCAGCGGCATCGGCCCGGCGCCGGCCGGGGCCAGCATCGCCTCGGCCGCCTCGGGCGCCAGCAGCACCTGCCCGCCGTGGACCGCGCGCACGGCCTGGACCAGCGCGTTGGGGTCGACGTCCTTGTAGAGGAACCCCGACGCGCCCGCCCGCATCGCCGGGCCGACGTCCGAGCGGTCGCTGACGGAGGTCAGCACGACCACCCTGGTCGCGGAGCCGGTCAGCCGCTCCAGCGCGCCGAGCCCATCGAGCACCGGCATCTTCAGGTCCAGCAGCAGCACGTCGGGCGTCAGCTCCCCGACCAGCGCCACGGCCTGCTCCCCGTCGCTCGCCTCGCCGACGACCGTGATGTCGTCCTGCAGATCGAGGAACGTACGCAGGCCCTGCCGCACCACCGGATGATCGTCGGCGATCAGCACCCGGATCAAACGCCCACCTCCACGCGTACCGTGGTCCCTTCGCCGCGCGCCGAGCGGACGGTCATGACGCCGCCGACCGACTCCGCCCTGTCACGCATGGACACCAGGCCGAGGCCGCGCGACTCCGCCTGTTCGAAACCGTCGCCGTCGTCGCGGACGGTCATGGTCAGCTTGCCATCCTCGTAGGCGAGGCCGACGGAGACCCGGGCGGCGTTCGAGTGCCTCAGCGCGTTGTGCAGCGCCTCCTGGGCCACTCTCAGCACCGCCACCTCGACGGGCGGGTCGAGCGGCGGCAGTTCGTCGCACTCGAACGTGACCTCGGAGGCGTGCAGCCGGTCGAGCAGGCGCACGTGCTTGCGCAGCGTCTCGGCCAGCCCGTGCCGGTCGAGCTCGGCCGGGCGCAGCTCGACGATCACGGCCCGCAGCTCCGACAGCGCCTCGCCGGCCAGCCGCTGCACCCGCTCCAGCTCGACGGCGGCCTTGGCGGGAGCCGTCTCCAGCATGGTCGCGGCCGCCTGCGCGGTGAGCCTGAGCGAGAACAGCTTCTGCGTGACCGCGTCGTGCAGCTCGCGGGCCATCCGGTTGCGCTCCTCCAGCATGGCCAGCTCGCGCCCGCTCTCGTAGAGCCTGGCGTTGGCCAGCGCGATCGCGGCGTGCGCGGCGAACAGCGTGAGCAGGTCCTGGTCCTCCTGCGTGAAGCCGCCCTGCTTGCGCTTGTTGGCCAGGAAGATGATGCCGACCACCTGCTCGCCGTCGCGGATCGGGACGCCGAGGAAGTCCTTCATCACCGGGTGGGCCTTCGGCCACCACTCGAACCTCGGGTCCTCCCGCAGGTCGGGCAGCCTGGCCGGGGTCCCCTCGCGGAGCATCGCGCCGAGCATGCCATGCTGTCGGGGCAGCGGCCCGATCGCGTCCCACTGCTTGTCGGTGAGGCCCTCGGCGACGAACTCGGCGAACGACCCGTCGTCGTCGGGCACGCCGAGCGCGGCGTAGCGGGCGTCGAGCAGCCGCTGCGCCGAACGTACGATGACCTGCAGCACCTCGCGGACCGACAGGTGGCGGGTGACCGCGAGCACGGCGGAGCTCACCGCCTGCAGGATCTCGTCCCGATCGGGGCTCACGTCCGGGGTCGCGTCGGGGGCCACGGGACCCACTCTATGGTCCTAGGACGATGTGCCCAGGCCGAGGCGGGTCCTGGGCCCGATGTCAGCGGCACGCCGCGTTCCTACCGTCGGAACCATGACGAACATCGCACTCATCACCGGCGCTTCCCGCGGTCTCGGCCTCGCTCTGGCGAGGTCGCTGGCGGGCGCGGGCTGGAGCCTCGTACTCACCGCCCGCGGCGCGGCGGACCTGGAGCGGGTCGCGACCGAGCTGGGCGCCGTCGGGATCCCGGGAGACGTGACCGATCCTGCGCACGTCGAACGGCTGGCACGGGCGGCGCCCGAGCTGGACCTGCTGGTCAACAACGCCAGCGACCTCGGCGTGACCCCGCTGCCGCCGCTCGCGGGCTACCCGCTGGAGGCGTTCAGGGTGCTGCTGGAGACGAACGTGACCGCCCCGCTCGCCCTCCTCCAGGCCACGCTGCCCGCGCTGCGGGCCGCGCGCGGAGCCGTCGTGAACGTCACGTCGGACGCCGCCACGGGCGCGTACGAGGGCTGGGGCGGGTACGGGGCCACCAAGGCGGCGCTGGAGCAGCTCTCCAACGTGCTGTCGGCCGAGGAGCCCGAGCTGCGCGTCTGGCGGGTCGATCCGGGCGAGATGAACACCCGCATGCTCGCCGACGCCGTGGGGGCCGGGGAGGCCGCGGGCGCCGCCGACCCGGCCAAGGTGGCCGCGACCCTGCACGACCTGGTCAACGCCCGCCCGGCCAGCGGCAGAGTGAGCCTGCAATGACCGCGACGACCACCACCGGCAGCGCATCATCCGCGGTGGCCGGCTCGGCACCCGGGACCGCCGGCTCGACATCCGGAAGCACTGGCTCGGCGCCCGGGACCGCTGGCTCGGCGTCTGGGGTGAGCGCCGTGACGACGGGCGCGCTGGATTTCGTGCTTCCGCCCGGCTTGTCGGCTCGCGAGCCGGCCGAGGCCCGAGGGCTGCCCAGGGACGGGGTGCGCCTGATGGTCTCGCGCGGCGACCTGGCTCCCACGCACCACCGCTTCAGCGACCTGCCGGGCCTGCTCGACCCCGGCGACCTGATCGTGGTGAACAACTCCGCGACCCTCCCGGCGGCCGTCCGGCTGGACCGGCTGGCCGTGCACTTCTCCACCGCCAGGCAGGATGGCACGTGGCTGGTCGAGCTGCGCCGCCGTACCTCGAAGGCGTCAGAACCGTACACGGGGGGCGAGCCCGGCGAGTGGCTGCCGCTGCCGGGGCGCGCCACGCTGCGCCTGCTCGGGCGCGAGACGCCGCGGCTGTGGCGGGCGCGGCTGGATCGCGAGGTGGAGCCGTACCTGCGGGCGTACGGGGCGCCGATCCGGTATTCGTACGTGGAGCGGGACTGGCCGATCGACGACTACCAGACGGTGTTCGCGACCGTGCCGGGGAGCGCGGAGATGCCGAGCGCGGCCAGGCCGTTCACCGCGGACCTGGTGACCGCCCTCGTGGCGCGCGGGATCGGGATCGCGCCGATCACCCTGCACACCGGGGTCGCCTCGCCGGAGAAGGACGAGCCGCCCTACGCCGAACGGTACGAGGTGCCCGAGGCCACCGCGCGGCTGGTGAACCTGGCCGGCCAGAACGGCGACCGGGTGATCGCGGCGGGCACGACCGTCGTACGGGCGCTGGAGACGGCCGTGGGCGCGGACGGGAGCGTGGTCCCCGCGGCCGGGTGGACCGGGCACATCGTCACCCCGGAGCGCGGCGTCCGGGCCGTGTCCGGGCTGATCACGGGGCTGCACGAGCCGCGTTCCAGCCATCTGATGATGCTGAGCGCGATCGCGGGGGAAAACGCGCTGGTTCAGGCGTACGAGGCGGCGCTGCGGGAGGGATATCTGTGGCACGAGTTCGGCGACACGCACCTGATTCTGAAGTAATGGACTTTACATAGATTTTGCTTACGTGATAGGAACAGCCGACATTTACGGGGGCTTGTTCTTGTGCGTCCCCGTGCCACTTCCTCCCCGGAGACGTTGAATGCGCAACTCCCTTCCTAAGGTCGCGTCGCTCGCTTTGCTGGCAGGCGCCCTGCTGCTCCCGGCTGTTCCCGCCTCCGCCGCCACTGTCACCGCCAAGACCGCGGCCGTCATGGACGACCCCTTCTCCGCCTTTGCGGTTCAGGTGAAGGCGCCCAAGACGGCCAAGGCCGGCGGCAAGCTGAAGTACACCATCCACGCCGTCAACAAGGGCCCGCACCCCGCGGACGCCTACTTCGTCGGCGGCCAGTTCCCCAAGGACGTCGATCTGCGGAGGATCCACTACAGCACGAGCGTCGTCGGCACCGAGTGCTTCCTTGATGGCCGTGCCTTCTTCTGTTTCCTGCCGAAGATCCTGAAGAAGGATGAAGCGGTCACCATGACCTTCGAGCCGAAGCTGAAGAAGAACGCCAAGGGCACGCAGAAGGCGACGCTCGGCGTGGTCTCCTACGACGTCCAGACCGGCATGGAGAACATGAGCAAGGAAGAGCTCGACCGGCTCGGCATCCCCGAGCATGGTTACGCGAAGACCGTCAAGACCAAGGTCGTCCGCTAGGCAAATCCGCGAAACGGCCTGTCCCCACGGCCTGTGACCAGGCTTTTCCGTGGACAGGCAGGCCGATGAGCGGGTTTCCCGCCGGAGTTCACGGCCTGCCGCGCCCGTGTCCGAATGCCCACCTGCTTCGCGAGCATCGGACCGGGCGCAGTACCGTGACTGAATGTGGACCAGCGCACCCTCCTCGTCACCCTGACCGGCCCCGACCGTCCGGGCGTCACTTCGCGGCTCTTCTCCGTCCTGTCCGGCTTCCCGGTCACGGTCGCGGACATCGAGCAGGTCGTCATCAGAGGCCGCCTCACACTCGGCGTGCTCGTCGCCTACGCCGGCGGCCCCTCGACCGGCACCGGCACCACGCTCGGCGCCATGTGGACCGCCGTCGAACGCGTGGCCGAGGACCTGGGCATGGAGGTGGAGCTGTCCACCGGGTCCCAGGCCAAGGAGCAGCGCCGCCGCGGCCGCCTGTCGGTCAGCGTGCTCGGCGCCACGCTGCAGCCCGCCGCGATCGCGGGCATCGCCGGGCGCATCGCCGCCGCCGGCGCGAACATCGACCGCATCGAACGTCTCGCCCAGTGGCCCGTCACCTGCATCGAGCTGTCCGTATCCGGCGCCGACCCCACCGCCCTGCGCGTGGAGCTGGCCGCCGAGGCCGCCGCCCAGGAGGTGGACGTGGCGGTGCAGCGCACCGGCCTGTCCCGGCGGGCCAAGCGGCTGATCGTCATGGACGTCGACTCCACCCTCATCCAGGGCGAGGTCATCGAGCTGCTGGCGGCGCACGCGGGCTGTCTGGAGGAGGTCGCCAGGGTCACCGAGCAGGCCATGCGCGGCGAGCTCGACTTCGCCGAGTCGCTGCGGCGGCGCGTGGCGCTGCTGGAGGGGCTGCCGGCGGAGGTCTTCGAGACGGTACGCGGGCAGGTCGTCCTGACGCCCGGGGCCCGTACGCTGGTCCGCACGCTCAAGCGGCTCGACTTCCGCTTCGCCATCGTCAGCGGGGGGTTCACGCAGATCACCGACGGGCTGGTGGAGGAGCTGGGGATCGACTACTCCGCCGCGAACGTCCTGGAGGTCATCGACGGGCGGCTGACCGGGCGGGTCGTGGGCGAGATCGTCGACCGGCCAGGGAAGGCCCGGGCGCTGGAGAGGTTCGCCAAAGAGGCCCATCTGCCGATCTCACAGACGGTGGCCATCGGCGACGGGGCGAACGACCTGGACATGATCGCGGCGGCCGGGCTGGGGATCGCGTTCAACGCCAAGCCGGTGGTGCGGCAGGCGGCCGACACGGCGGTCAACACGCCTTACCTGGACTCGATCCTTTACCTGCTGGGGATCTCGCGGGACGAGGTGGAGGCGGCGGACGCCGAGGACGGCGTACTGACCGCGGGGTGAAGGCCCGCCCTTGCACCCCGACTCTCCGCACCCCGGTCTGGTGAACCGGGGAACCTGCCGAGAGGGCGGCCGGGCTGTCCCTCCGGATCGGCGCTGACGGTCAGCTGTCCGTCATCTCGCCGGGTCGCCCCCGTCGCTCAGTCCTCTTTGGGGTCCCAGCGCGTGACCAGGCGGCCCTCGCCCGGCCCGAGGTCGGCCCAGGCGGAGCCCACCTCGATCACCGCGAAGGCGCCAGGACGGAACACATAGTCGCCGCCGGCCAGGCTCAGGGCCAGCTCATGGACGCCCGGGTTGTGCCCGCACAGCACCACGGTGCTCTGGCCGGGATCGGACCTTCGGACCAGCTCCAGCAGCTCCTCCGGATAGGCCTCGTAGATGTCGCGCTCATAGCTGATCTCCACCTCGGGGAAGGCGATCTCGGCCGTGCTCTTGGTCCTGAGCGCCGGCGAACAGAGCACCACGCCGGGGGTGAGCCCCGCCGCCCTGATCTCATCGCCCGCCCGCTTGGCATCCCGTTCGCCCCGTCCCGTCAGCGGCCGCTCCCGGTCGGCCAGGCCGGGGACCTGGGCAGCTTTGGCATGACGCAGCACAATCAAGGTCCGCACCAGATCATCCCGTCCTCGACGCCCAGATCGCCAGCCCGACGATCACGGCCAGGATGGCGATCATCGCCAGCAGAATGGCGCCCAGGGCCTTCCCGCCCGTGGGCTGCTTGTCGTCTTTCACGTGCCCAGTTTCCCATCGCGGGGCCGAGCCCTCACGACCGCCCGCCCCTCTACTCCCTGCACACGCAGAGACGCCCGCCCCTACGCAGGGGAGCGGGCGTCTCCGGTTATTGCCGTGTTTCCCGGGTCATACCGGGTCACCGGCGAAGTGCAGGATCACGACGCGACAGGCTCGTGCTCACGGTTGTTGTTGTTGCTGGCCGGCTCGCTCGTCGCCGACCGCCGCTTGGACACGACGATGGCGCCGACCACCACGGCCACCGACACCACGGTGATGCCGATGCGGATGACCGGGCTGCCCGCGTACAGGACCACGGCGGGGGCGACCAGCAGCGCCACCAGGTTCATGACCTTGATGAGCGGGTTGATGGCCGGACCGGCGGTGTCCTTGAACGGGTCACCGACGGTGTCGCCGATGATCGTCGCCTCGTGCGCCGGCGAACCCTTCCCGCCGTGGTGCCCGTCCTCGACCAGCTTCTTGGCGTTGTCCCAGGCACCGCCGGAGTTCGCCAGGAAGACGGCCATCAGGGTGCCGCAGGCGATGGCTCCGGCCAGGAACGCGCCCAGCGGCGCGTAGCCGAGTGCGAAGCCGACCGCGATCGGGGTCATGACCGCGAGCAGACCGGGCGTGGCCAGCTCGCGGAGCGAGTCACGGGTGCAGATGTCGACGACCCGCCCATAGTCCGGCAGCTCGGTGCCGTCCATGATGCCGGGCTTGCTGCGGAACTGCTCGCGTACCTCGAAGACCACGCGCATCGCGGCCCGGCCGACCGCCATGATCGCGAGCCCCGCGAAGAGGAACACGACCGCGGCACCGATGATCAGGCCGACCAGGACGTTCGGCTGATCGATGCCGAGGTTGAAGGTGGAGAAGGCGCCGAGCGCGGACTTGACCGACGCGCTCGCCACCGCCAGCTCGCCCTCCACGGCAGTACGGAAGGCGCCGAACAGCGCGGTCGCCGCCAGCACGGCCGTGGCGATGGCGATGCCCTTGGTGATGGCCTTGGTGGTGTTGCCGACCGCGTCGAGGCTGGTGAGCACGCGCGCGCCGTCGCCCTCGACGTCGCCCGACATCTCGGCGATGCCCTGGGCGTTGTCCGAGACCGGCCCGAAGGTGTCCATGGACACGATGACGCCGACCGTGGTCAGCAGACCGGTGCCCGCCAGCGCCACCGCGAACAGCGCGAGCGCCACGTTCCCGAACCCGAGCAGGAACGCGCCGTAGACCGCGGCACCGATGATCAGGGCGGAGTAGACGGCCGACTCCAGGCCGACGCTGATGCCGGCCAGGATGACGGTCGCCGGCCCGGTGGCCGAGCTCTCGCCGATCTCGCGCACGGGACGCCGGGTGGTCTCGGTGAAGTAGCCGGTCAGCAGCTGGATGGCACTGGCCAGCACCAGACCGATGAGCACCGCGCCGATCGCGATGAGCCGCGGGTCGGCGGTGGACTGCACAGTGGAGCCGGTCAGGCCGCTGAAGCTGCTGGGCAGGTACCAGAACGCCGCCGCCGCGACCAGGACGGCCGAGATGGCGGCCGAGATGAAGAAGCTGCGGTTGATGGCCGCCATGCCGCTGCGGTCGCGGTCGCGCATCCCGGTGATGAAGATGCCGATGATCGCCGTGACCACGCCGATCATGGGGACGATGAGGGGGAAGATCAGCCCCTGCTCGCCGAAGGCCACCTTGCCCAGGATGAGGCTGGCGACCAGCATGACGGCGTACGACTCGAAGAGGTCGGCCGCCATGCCCGCGCAGTCGCCTACGTTGTCGCCCACGTTGTCGGCGATGGTGGCGGCGTTGCGCGGGTCGTCCTCGGGGATGCCCTGCTCGACCTTGCCCACCAGGTCGGCGCCGACGTCGGCGGCCTTGGTGAAGATGCCGCCGCCGACTCGCATGAACATCGCCAGCAGCGCCGCCCCGAACCCGAAGCCTTCGAGCACGTGCGGCGCGTCGCCCTGGTAGACGAACACGACCACGGCCGCGCCGAGCAGGCCGAGGCCCACGGTGAACATCCCGGCCACGCCGCCGGTGCGGAACGCGATCCGCATGGCCTTCTTCTCGCCGGACTCGCTGGCCGCGGCGGCGACGCGGACGTTCCCGCGCACGGCCAGCCACATGCCGATGAACCCGGTCAGCGCGGAAAAGACCGCCCCGACGACGAAGAAGATGGATCGCCCGATGCGTACGTCAGCTTCTCCAGGTAGCAGGAGCAAGAGGAAAGGGATAATGACGACGAAGATCGCCAACGTGCGGAACTGCCGCGTGAGATACGCGGCCGCTCCTTCTTGTACGGCACGTGCGATGTTCTGCATACGCTCCGTGCCCTGGCCGGCGGACAGCACTTCACGCACCAGGCCGCCGGCGACGGCTAGGGCGATCAGTGCGACCGCGGCGACCACGATCACGATGGTGAGATTGTTAGCGCTCAGGGCCAGATTTGACGCTGGCTCCGCTGCCAGCATGTGCCTGCTCATGGTTCTCCTCGGCAAGACCGGTCGTCCTGCCCGGGTGGTGCTGCGGCATTCCTCGGCGGGTGTGTTGCGGCACCATCCGGGTTGTGGGTGCCGCTTCCGGTTGAATCCGCGTTCCGCCGGATCACCTTGGCCGGTGCCGGGAGTCTACGCAGGCACTCCGCGGATATGAAGGCTCTCGAGGCCGCTAATTGTGCACGCGTCTAGTAATCCCCTGACGGCGACCCGATTTGGGATCTGACAAGCGAAATTTCCCCGTGTTTACGGTCATGACAGCGCCCTATAACGGGCGGCCCGAAATCTGAGTGTCCAGGGCTGACATCGGGACCGGAAGGGTCGTGCGCGGAGCGTGGTCACTGCTGGGGTACTTGAGCCGCTTGCGCGATGCGAGATGGGCGAGCGACCTCTTCACTCCTCCCTCTCTCCTGTCTCCATCTCCTCAGTGGGCCTGTGGGGGCGGTGGAGGGCGCCTTGGCGGGTCTGGGCATGCCGAACGAAAGGCGGGGGACTTCGGGTGCCCAGGGTGCCGCTGGGGGCCTTGTGACCGTGAACGGAGGCCATGGTGCCCGTGCGCCGTGACGGCGGCCGACCATGTGCGGGTCAGCGGGCGTCTCCCTGGAGGTCCCCGGCCATGGTCGGCGGGAGGCGCCGACTTGGCTTGGCCGTACAAGATGGGGGGTTGCAGGGGGTGGTGCTGGGCGCCAGAGGGCGCCCAGCAGCGTGGCGAGTGCGTACGCGAGCCATCGACCATCACCCCCGCCGACCACGAGCAGGAACCGGTGGCGGTTCAGGTGCGGGCGGCGGCCGGCCAGCTCATCCGGATGTTCGTCCCCTTGGGGGTGGGGAACACCTCGACGTCGTCAGCCAGGCCTTCGATGACCGCGATCCCGAAGCCCGACATGAACGAGTCAGAGAGCATGCCCAGATCGAGCGGCTGTTCTTGTTTGATCTCGTCGCTGGGCGCCTGGTCGCTGACCGTGACCTCGAAACGCCCGGAATCGTCACGTAGCTCGATGCGGATGGGCTCGCCCGGACAGTGTGCGCGGTGCGCCTCGACTGCCCGAGAACAAGCTTCACCTACAGCGAGCCTGACTTCGTCCAGCAGGGACTCCTCCACGCCGGTGCGACGAGCGATCGCCGTCGCCACCAACCGGGCGGTCCGCACATGCGCGGGGAGGGCGCTGAACGTCAGCTCGACGGTAGCCATGCTACTTGTCTTTGCCGTGAGCTTCCTTGGCCTCGTCGACCGAAGCGTAGATCCCGAAGACCTTGGTCAGACCGGTGATCCGGAAGATCTTGAGGATACGCTCCTGGGTGCAGACCAGCTCGAGTGAGCCGTCGTGCGCGCGAACTCGCTTGAGCCCCCCGACCAGGACGCCGAGGCCCGTCGAGTCGAGGAAGTCGACCTTCTCCATGTTGACGAGAAGGTGGAAGTTGCCCTTGTTCACCAGGTCGATGAGGAGCTCACGCAATCTCGGCGCCGTGTAGACATCGATCTCACCTTCGACCTCCACGATGGTGAGTCGGTCTTCGGTGCGGTGATCCAACTTCAGATCCACAGATCCTCCAGCGCCTCGCCTGCGAAAGTACTCTCTTGGGCCTGGCAATCTGGGATGTGGCCCCAGACTGTCCGACCCCGACGCGCGGCATTCAACCACGCGTCTGGCTTGTGTCTATACGAAATCACGATTCCCGGCGACTTTGCCCATCGATGCAAGACTGGAAACAGTGACTTCCTCCGCATCCTCCCCACAACAGGCAGGTCCACTCCTCCACCACCTGCTCGGTGTTCCTGCACGTCACGAGCGTGTCACCCATGTGGAGCATGTTCCAGCACGTCAGGCCGGTCAAGCGAGTTGGCCCAAATGGGCCCCCGAACTCTTCGTTACGCGCTTGGCGAACCGTGGGGTGACAGGACTCTGGCCGCACCAGTACGAAGCCGCCGACCTGGCATTCCGTGGCCGAAACGTGATCATCTCCACCGGGACGGCGTCCGGGAAGTCGCTGGCCTACCTCACCCCCGCGGTTGCCTCCTGTCTCGACGGCGGCACGGTCCTGTATCTGACACCGACCAAGGCCCTGGCCGCCGACCAGCTCCGCGGCCTGCGTGAGCTGCGCATGACCCAAGTTCGGGCGGCCTGCTTCGACGGGGACACGCCTTTCGAGGAACGCACCTGGGTGCGCCAACACGCCAACTACGTACTGACTAATCCGGACATGCTCCACCGCAGCGTCCTCCCCCGGCATTCGCAGTGGTCGTCGTTCTTCCGCCGGCTGCGCATGGTCGTCGTGGATGAGTGCCACGGCTACCGCGGCGTCTTCGGCTCCCACGTCGCCCAGATCCTGCGCCGCCTGCGCCGGGTCTGCGCCCGATACGGCTCGCGGCCCACGTTCTTGCTCGCGTCGGCGACGGCCAGCGAGCCGGGGGTGTTCGCCATGAGGCTGACGGGGCTTGAGATGGACGAGGTGACCGCGGACGCCTCGCCCAAGGGGTCAACCACCATCGCGCTCTGGGAGCCGCCTCTGACGGAGTTGCGGGGCGAAGGAGGTGCCCCTGTGCGCAGGACGGCGACGGCTGAGGCGGCGGACCTGCTGGCCGACCTCGTTCTGGCCGACGTCCGCACGCTCGCCTTCGTACGTTCGCGGCGCGGAGCCGAAACGGTCGCGCTCTCCGCGCGGGCCAAACTCGCCGACGTCGCCTTCTCGCTGTCCACCCCCTTCTCAAGTCCGTCCGGTACGCCCGAGCACACCCCGTCGCTGTTCGCCACCGACGCCCCGCTCCCGGAGCAGCCCACCGGCGCTTCGTCCCCGGCCGGGACCGGCGAAGAGGCCCGCGCCCACTCCAGTACGTCGCGCCTTCCTGACACCGTCTCCACACCCGCGCCCGAAGCGGCCTCCCGCGAAGGCGGCCCCGGTACCCCCACAGAGCCGCGGACGGACACATCCAGCGAACAGGACATCGCGGACCCGACGAGCAGCAGCACAACCGATCAGGCAGAACCAGCCGACAGCCACACGCGCAGGTCAGACCCGGCGAACCAGGCCGATCGCCCCGCCCAGCCACCGGACACCACAGAACCGGCGGGCGGCCCGGGCCACCGATCCGAGGCGACCGCGCGAACCCCCGCCGCAGACAGCTCCCTCACCTGGGCCATCCCGGACCCTCCAGACTGGACCGATCTTCCGAACAAGATCGCCGCCTACCGGGCGGGATACCTGGCGGAGGACCGCAGGGTCCTGGAGAAGGCCCTGCGCGCAGGCACACTGATGGGCCTCGCCACCACGAACGCCCTCGAACTGGGCGTGGACGTCTCCGGCCTCGACGCCGTGCTGATCGCGGGCTGGCCGGGAACCCGGGCCTCCCTCTGGCAGCAGGCAGGCAGGGCCGGCCGCGACGGCCAGGACGCCCTCGCCGTGCTGATCGCCAGAGACGACCCGCTGGACACCTACCTCGTGCACCACCCCCAAGCCCTCTTCGGCCAGCCGGTGGAGGCGATCGTCCTCGACCCCGACAACCCGTACGTCCTGGGCCCCCACCTCTGCGCCGCGGCCGCCGAGATCCCGCTGACCGAGGACGACCTCCCCGTCTTCGGCGCCACCACCCCGGACGTACTCGCCGACCTGGTCACCCAGGGCCTGCTCAGAAAGCGTCCGGCAGGGTGGTTCTGGACCAGGCGCGAACGCGCCACCGACCTCGCCGACATCCGCGGCGGCGGAGGTGCGCCCATCCAGGTGGTGGAGTCGTCCACCGGCCGCCTGCTCGGCAGCGTGGACGAATCCTCCGCCCACACCACGGTCCACACAGGCGCGATCTATCTCCATCAGGGTGAGACCTTCCTGGTGGAGGTGCTCGACCTGGATGCCGGGGTGGCTCTGGTCGCCGCCGCCAATCCGGACTACTCCACGTTCGCGCGCGACATAACGGATATCTCCATCCTCGGCACCCAACGCTCCCAACCCCTCGGCCCAGGGACGCTCCACTTCGGCGAGGTAGAGGTGACCAGGCAGGTCGTCTCGTACCTCAAGAGGCGCCTCCAGTCGGGCGAGATGCTCGGCGACGAACCCCTTGACCTGCCGCCCCGCACCCTCCGCACCCGCGCAGTCTGGTGGACGTTGCCCGCCTCAGCGGTGACCCCGCTGGCCGAGGCGAACATCGACCTGGGCGGTGCCGCGCACGCCGCCGAACACGCCGCCATCGGCCTGCTCCCCTTGTTCGCCACTTGCGACCGCTGGGACATCGGCGGCGTCTCCACCGAACTGCACGCCGACACCGGCCTGCTCACCGTCTTCGTGTACGACGGCCACGAGGGAGGGGCCGGCTTCGCCGAACGCGGCTACGCCCGCGCCACGGACTGGCTCACGGCCACCCGCGAGACCATCGCCTCCTGTGAATGCGAACGCGGATGCCCGTCCTGCATCCAATCCCCGAAATGCGGCAACGGCAACGAGCCCTTGCACAAACGCGGCGCCATCCGCCTTCTCAACACGCTACTGGGCACCCAGTGAGGCTTTCATCTCCCGGGCGGCGGGCGCCTGGTCACAGCGTGACTCGCGAGTCTGATATTCGCCTGACGACCCAAGGCATCTCACACGCGTGAAGAGGCTCCTGTTCCATCTGGTATGGCGTTGAACCTTTGTTTACCGGCGAGATCCATATCGCGGTGATCCTGAATTCATCATGGCCAGGATGTTCCACGCCCCATCGCGCCCAGCCCCGCCACCCCCTGACGACGAGTTCTGTTCTTGTCGGTGCCGGCTGGCAGCATGATCACATGACTTTGCAGCCCCTCGATATCTCTTGGCTCTGCGGCGAATACGCCGAGGAGTGCTACAGCTTCATCTACCTCCGTGCCACACCTGAACAGGTGGTCGCACGCCTCGGCGGTCGATGGGAGGACTTCACGCCGGGTCCCTTCCCCGACGACCCGGATCACTACTCGGACCATGAGGGACCTCTCGGCGTCACCTCCATCGGCGATTGGACGTTCATTTTCGACCCTGGCTGGCTCGGCACCTGCGAAGACGTGATCACTGAACTCTCCAAGGGCACCCGCCTCGTCTCCCAAGCCGCACTCGGCATCAAGGACCTGGACTACTTCTACTGGTGCGAGGAGGGCGAGATCAGACTTGCCTGGGGCGGCGATGAAGGTTTCCTGACGGAGATACCTGACGAGCTCGTGGACACGATGGCGGAGATCGACAGGCTCTACCCATCGCGTCCCCGGCTCTACGGAGGCCCGGCTTTCCTGCTCGTCGAGCACCTGACCGGGATCAGGGCGACGGAGCAACTGCTGAAGGGTTCCACGCTCAGGTGGGGCGTCGTCCCAGATCCGGCCAAGTCGTGACGTCGGCAAGCTCGCCCAGTCCAAGTAACTCGGCATCACATGCTTCCGAGCTTCCCCGCTCGGCCGCCATTCCCAGCAAGTCACCGAAGATGGCGGTGAGCATGAATCCCGTCCGATGCGCTCCGCATGGCGATATCACTTTCCAGCAGAGCGACCATCACTCGTCAGCCGAGTTGGACGTATACGGCGGAGCGGTTCCTGTTCCCCAACGGGTCACAGGTTCCGCAGAATTCCATAGAATCGCGGCATGCCCCTCGACTTGTTCGCCGGAATTCCAGTCACCGACTACGCGGCGGCACTGAAGTGGTACGAACGGCTGCTGGGCTCCCCGCCGACGTTCATCGTGAGCGACACGGAGGCCGTGTGGGAATTGGCGGAACACCGGTCCGTATACGTCGAACAGCTGCCCGAGCGCGCCGGCCATGCCATGCACACGATCTTCGTCGACGACCTCGACAGCATCGTGACGCAGATCGCCGAGCGGGGACTCGACCCGGCACAGCGGGAGACTTACTCCAACGGCGTACGCAAGATCACCTACCGCGATCCGGACGGGAACGAGATCGGGTTCGGCGGCATGCCCTTGTGACGATGCCGGGCTGACGCGACAGCGGTAATGAGTGCCTGACATGGGACGACGCAACGGCACGCTGCCCCACGGCGTGCGGCCCGCAGCCCGCAGCCCGCAGTTGCCCGCGCCCCACCGCATGCGGCCCGCAGCCCAGGCGTACTGCCCCACGGCGTGCGGCCCGCAGCCCAGGCGTACTGCCCCGCGCCCCACGGCGTGCGGCCCACGGCGTGCGGCCCGCAGCCCGGGGACGCTGCTCTGCGGCAACGGCATGCTGCCCTGTGGTCAACCTGATTCGCCAACGCCGAACCTTCCCGCCCGCTTGTCGATCTGACCACACCGAAACCAAGCACTGATCGTCCTCACAACACCGACACCGAGCCTCCGCGTGACCTCGCGACCCTGGCGGCGGGTGGCACCGACCTGACCGGAACGCGCGGCGCTCGGGCGTGGGCGGTGGGCGACGCCGTAGCGGCCGAGCCCCTGCACAATCGCTGAACATCGCCACCAAGCCCATGCCTGCCGATCCCGCCGACGAGCCTTCGACTGGCCGGTGCGCATTTCCAGCTCGGCAGATGTTCGGCGGCTGTCGTGCTAGCCCTTTCCGCACGCCACCAGCGCTGGGCTGCGCCGATTACGGCGGGCGTTGAATCCGTTATAGCGGCTGACCTGCGACGAAATGGCACGTGCGGAAACGGGGCTAGCTGTCGCCATCTCCGCGTCGGTGGCCGGCATAAGCCTGTTCGCCGCCATCTTCGTTGTTGTCGGCGGCCCAGAAGTCGGCGGAGCCGGGCTGCGGTCGTTCCCAGAACCCGCTGTCTTCCATGGACCTGGGCGACGGCGGGAGGTAGTCGTCCCAGCGATCCTCGATCCGTACGGCGGGCGGGATGACAGGCGTGGCAGCCGACGGGGGGACGTCGGTCACCGCGGAGCTGGGCAGCGATATGTGAACCGGCCCACGTGCCTCGCCCTCCGCATCGAGGTAGAGCGGACGCGCGCTGGGCACTTCCGTACGTCCCTTGTCGTGCACGGACGGCTGCCCTCCCAGAGCAACGCCGTCGGAGGGCTGAGCAGACGGAGGTCGCAGGTCATCCGCTGGTTGCTGCGGACCCGACGACCACCGCTGGGCGGACGCCTGCTGAGCAGCCAATCGCTGAGCGGCCGCCTGAGGGGCGGACACCGGCTGCTGGGCGGACGCCAGTTGGTGGGCGGCCGACTGTGTGGCGGGTGGCGGCTGGTGGGCGGACGACTGTGTGGCGGGTGGCGGCTGGTGGGCGGACGACGGTTGGTTGAGGGAGCCCGGCTGTTGGAGGGACGGTGGGTGGCCGGGAGTGGGCTGTTGTCGGGCGGACGATGGTTCTTGGGTGCGGGTCTGATTTGGGACGCGGGTCTTGGCGACGGCGAGGATCACCGCAGGCCGCCGAGGCGCCGGCGCTCCTTGCGGGGAGCTCTCGTTCGCCGGCGTGGTCGCCGGCGCCGTTCCACCGGGTGGGGCAGGGACGGGGGAAGCGGTCGCGACGGGCGTGGGGGTGGGACCGGCCGAGCCGGAGGCGAGCGTGCGGCGGCGGGCCCAAGCGCCTGCGTGGGCGCCGAGGAGCAGCAGGAGGAGTCCGCCGGCGACGTACAGGCCGTACTGGCCGATGTTTCCGATGGGCGACTCGTTCGACTGCGCCTTCACCCCGCTGGTCTGGACGGGAGTGGATCCCGTTTCGTCCTTGGTGCCGGCTGGAGTCAGGCCGTCCGTTTCGCCCTGATCGCCGGTTGACGTGTCGGCGGTCGGGATCGGGAGGTTGCCCTTGGCGTCGGTGTCGGGGATCTGCGGCAGTTTGGAGGTCTTCGGCTTGTGGGTCGTCGGTTTGCTCGTAGGCAGGGTCTGCTTCTTGGCAGGGAGCGTAGGCAGGGAATCGACGCTCTTGGCGTCGTTCTTCGGCGTCTGCTGAGCGCTGGTCGTCTTCTTCGGCTGGGCGGCCGGCGGGGCAGGGAAGGTGATGTAGGCGGCGGCCGAGTTGCCTGATCCGATCGATCCGCCGTCGCCGTCGCTTCTGAACGCCTGGACCGTGAAGCCCACCTTCTGCCCCGCTGCCTTCGTGGGCACGGCGAGCGCCGCCTTGCACGAGGAGCCCGCGCACGCGCTGTCGGCGGAGAGCCTGCCGACGGTGCCGGTTTGGCTGTTGGAGACCTCGTACGACTGCAGGTCCGGCTCCGAGCCCTTGCTCCAGGTCACGAGGACCTTGGTGGTGCCCTGCAGGCTCGCGTTCACGTTGCCCGGGCTCTCGGCCGGCCGCCGCAGCTTGAACGTGCTGCTCGCGTACTTGGTCTGAGTGATCTCTCCTTTGAGGGTCACGGTGAAGGTGCCGTTCGGAGCGCTGCCGGCGTCGAACGTCCCGGAGATCGACTGGTTCGCGCCGCCTCCGGCGACCTTCTGGCTGGGCGTGGACGGCCCTTCCACGTACAGGCCCATGCTGAGCTGCATGACTCCCGTACGCGCGGAGATCGTGACCGAGGAGCCCGAGATCACCTGGCCGTCGGAGGGCGAGGTGATCTGCCCGGCGGAGCCGGCCTGCCGTACCACCACGGCGGCTTGCGCGAATCCGCTGCCGAGCGCGATGGATCCCGCCACGATCATCCCTGCGGCCAACACTCTGCCGACTACCGTCACGACGCTTCCCTCCGTCGAGAGCCTCGCGCCGCCTGACCGCCGTGGGCGCTCACGCGACGACCGGAAGTGCAGTCCCGCCCGGCCGATACGGTCACCGACCGTCCCCGAGCCCGCACCTTAGCGACTTCGCTCCAGCTCTCCCAGACTTCCAGTCACAGACGGCATGAACTGAGGGTAAGCGGAACCTTACGGGAAATATCCAACTCTTGGACACCACGTCTAAGAAGTCGTGACGGGATTGCGACATTGCCCCTCAGGCCCCAACGACCACATCGTTCTCTTCGGCCGCATTGTTGCTGGTTGAGGGATTTTAGGGGCTGATCCACCGCTACTCCTTCGTGTTTCTTGTGGGGGCGTGTAGCCGGCCGTGTACGTCTCGGCTGGGTCGGCATCTTGCTCCCATCAGGGCTGATGCTGATCTGGTGTCGGCTCTTTCTGCCCCTGTGCTGCCTTGAGGGGTTCAGGCTTTCTGCTCACGTGGAGGACTTGGCGTTGGTCGGTCTTTGAGCGCTCGTGTGCGTCCTTGCAGGCTGGCGTTCCTTTTATGGGTTTCGGCGTTTCGCTGGTGTAGGCCGTTGTGGGTGCTCGGTTCTGTTTGCCTGCGTTCTTCTGGGCGATGTCTTGTGGCTGGGTGCGGCGGCGGTTGCTTTTCGGGATGCTGGCTGGTCGACGCTGTCCACGGCCGCAGTTGAGTGCTTCTGCCGATCTACACTCCAGGGCCGTGACGGGTAAGCGACGCGGTGGATCCTTCTATGACTCGCCCGAGGTCTTCGAGCGGTATCTCGGGCATCGGCACAGTGGTGCGTCGAGCCCCAATCAGGTGATGGAGGAGCCGGCCCTGCTGGACGAGCTGGGGACCGTAACGGGGCTGCGGGTGCTGGATCTCGGGTGCGGCGATGCGGCCATCGGTCCGGTTCTGTTGCACGCTGGATGCCATAGCTACTTGGGGCTGGACGGCTCGGTGGCGATGGTCGAAGCAGGCAACAGGGCACTACACGGCATGTCCGGGCGGGTCGAGCTGGTCGATATAGAGGACTTCTCCGCGCCGCCGTCGTCGTTCGATCTGATTGTTTCGCGTCTCGCGTTTCACCATGTCGAGGACCTCGCGCCGGTGCTGGCGGCCTGTCGCGCGAGCCTTACGCCTGGCGGGCGCATCGTCTTCACCGTTGTCCATCCCGTATTGACGTCCTACGATCCCGGCGTTCGAGGACCGCGCGGAAACTGGATCGTGGACGACTATTTCGTTCAGGGGGCACGGGAACGGAGTTGGCTGGGTGGCACCGTCACGTGGTTTCACCGCACTATCGAGGATTACGTGGCTGCTTTGACGAGCTCCGGATTCGTTCTGACGTCGCTGCGTGAGTGTGCGCCCAGGGTTGATCGCTTCGATGGGGAGGTTGAGGAGTTGGCGCGGCGTCGTCGTGTTCCGCTGTTTTTGCTGCTTGCCGGCAGATGCGGCTGATGCTTCAGGGTGGAGTCGTAGCTGCTGGGCCTGCGCGTGATCTTCCTGTGAGGGTGCGGGTGCCCACTACCGGCAGCGAGATGGAGAGTACGGTCCGGACGTCGGCGATCTCGTTGGTTATCTTGCATTCGGTCAGTTGGACGCCGTTGCTCGTGGCGATGGCCGATGCTTTCTGGCAGGCGGCATCCGGGTCGATCAACGCAAGTCTGGCGGCTGCCAGGGCGCTCAGGTCGGCGGCGTTGCTGACGCGGTGGCGGGCCACCCGAGCGGCGCCCACGACGGCGAACGCCGTGGCGACTGCCATCAGCAGGCCCATGAGGGCTACGCCCCATAGCGTGGCCGAGCCACGTTCTGTGTGCTGGATCGCCCGCCTCCGTGGTTTCGGGTGCTTCGGGGATCGTCGGGCGGGTCAAGGGCTCTGCTGCCCCGGTTCGGTGTCGGCGGTGGCGGTGGCGGATACGCGTACGGCGGGCAACGACGGGCCCCAGACGGGTCGTACTTCTACTGTGATCTGCACTTTTGTGGTCTCTGGGTCGCGGGTCACTTCTACGTGTGCAGTTGAGCGAGTGGCTGACCGGGCGAGGTCGCGCACCTGGGCCAATGGCTCACCTCTGGCGGCGGCTCGCACTGCTGCGCGGGCCGCGTCCACGCATTCCAGCTGAGCACCTACGGCCTGGATGGCCCACAGTGCGGCCGCGAGGACGACCACGAGCGCGGGCAGCATCGCGGCGGTCTCGGCCGTCACCGAACCTCGCGATGCCGGCCTTTCACCGGTCCCGGAGGCCCGCGCGTGGCGGCGGGTCATGCGTTATTCGGCTGTCTTGAGGGCTCGGTTGATCAGAGAGGTCAGCATTTCCTGGACCTCTGGGCTGCTCACGACCTTGAACAGGAGCGCGGCGAAAGCGCAGGCCGTGTGGCTTATCTAGGGTTGGAGGACCCTTCCAGCAGGTCAGAGGACGATGATCTTTTCTTTCACGTAGGCCAAGTTGACCGAACGCAGCCGGGGCCGATCGTTATCTAGGGTGTCAAGCGAACTAGGACGTGT